>NZ_QOAY01000106.1:0-274 GCF_003314775.1 Microbacterium sp. H6
GAGCAGGAGTCGGAGTCGGAGCACGCAGCTGCGTCTGCTCGACGGACGGCACGGACGATGTCTCGGCGAGTGGCGCGTCGAAGCGCGGGATGCCGGGCAGCGCGGCCGGAGGCTCTTTGCGCTGCGTCGTCGCCGACGGGCGGGTGAACGATGCCACGTCGGGGTCGATGCTGACGATCTCGCGCACCCGCGTGAGGCCGTCGCCGTCGTCGTCCAGATCCTCCGCCGGCGGGTGGTCGTCGACGATGTCGATCGGCGTCACCGAATGCGAGAG
>NZ_QOAY01000106.1:309-1512 GCF_003314775.1 Microbacterium sp. H6
TCGATCTGCACCTTCTGCAGTGCCCGCGCGAACGCCACGGCGCTCGGGAAACGATCTTCGGGGTTCTTCGCCATCGCGCGCTCGAGGAGGCGCTGCAGGCTCTCGGGCGAGTCCGGCCGCTTCAGCGAGGGGAGAGCTGCACGCTCGATGCGCTCGATGAGGTCGGCGCTCGAGTTGCGCTCCCCCGGACGCTCGAACGGCGAACGGCCGGCCAGAAGGGTGTACAGCGTCGCTCCGAGGGCCCACACATCCGTTCGGGGTCCGCTCTGCGGCGGCTCGGCGAACGATTCGGGGGGCGACCACGGGATCGACATCCCCGACGCCTCTCCCGTGGCTCCGGTGGTGGACGCGATGCCGAAGTCGGTGAGCGCCGGCCTGTTGTACTCGGTGACCAGGATGTTGGCGGGCTTGATGTCGCGGTGCAGCACACCGGCGCGGTGCGCTGTCTCGACGGCACCGGCCACCTGCACACCGACCCGCAGCGCCTCGGCCACCGAGAACGGGTCCTTCCGCGCGCGCAGCTGGAGGTTGGGCCGCGGGCAGTACTCCATCACCAGGTACGGGCGTCCGTCTCCGGCGACCCCTGCCTGGTAGATCGTCACGATCGCGGGGTGCGTGGAGAGCATCGCCATGACGTTCGCCTCATCCGCGAACTCCTGGGCGGCGCCGCTGGAGATGCGATCGGCGAGCAGCACCTTCACCGCGACCCGGCGGCGGGGCATCTCCTGCTCGTAGAGGAAGACGTCGGCGAAGCCGCCGGTGCCCAGCGGCTCGACGTAGGTGAAGCCGGGAAGGTCCGGCGGCGGGGAGGGGCGACGCGTCACGGCAGATCCTCGAAGGCGACCGTGACACCGTCGCCGAGGTCGACGACGTCGCCGGAGAGCACCAGCGTCTGCTCGCCGGGGTGCAGCCGCACGGGGTCGGCTCCCGGCCGCAGCAGGGTGGACCCGTTGGTGGTGTGCAGATCGATGACCACCACGGTGTCGCCCTCCGGCCGTACTTCGAGGTGGCTGCGCGAGATGTCCTGCTGAGGGCTCTCGACGGCGATGAGATGCGGAAGATTCGCGCCGCTCGCCCGCGTCGACCGCGGGCGGCGCCCGATGATCACGGTGCGATCCAGAGCCGTCTCCTGCCCTGTGGACAGGCGGATGCGGCCGACGGAGGCCGCGGCCGGTGCCGGGGCGACATCGAGCACCTCCGTCG
>NZ_QOAY01000126.1:0-1170 GCF_003314775.1 Microbacterium sp. H6
GGGCTTGGCGGACGCGTCGAGTTCGCCGACCGACGCGGCGGAGGCGTCGAGCGCCTCCCCCTCGTTGTCGACGGGGACGGTGACCACCTCGCCGCGCTCCGGGGCGAGTCCGAAGACGGTGCCGTCCTTGGCCACGGCGACATCGGCGCTAGCGCCCAACTCGGCCACCGGCTCGTTGACCTCGGCCTCGAAGGACGCGACGCCCTGCGCCGGCACGACCCAGAGCTCGCCGGTCTTCTGATCGAGGATCGCAGCCGTGCGGTTGCCCAGTGCGACCTTCGAGGAGGACGGGACCTTCGCCGAATCGCCGAGCGAGACGCGTGCAGGATCGACGGCTGTGAGTGTCGACGCGTTCTCGTCGACGACCAGGATGTTGTTCGTGTCCTGCAGGATGTCGTAGTTCTCACCCGTGGTGCGCAGTCCGCCGTCGAGCACCGTCGACTCGTGGTTGAAGTGCCCCACGAGAAGGCTCGACGTCTTGGTGATCCAGACGCCGCCGTCGTTCAGATCGACCTTGGTGGTCGGGAACCCCTCATAGGTGAAGGCCATCGTGGTGATGGCGATCACGCCCACGGTGACACCGGCCGCTGACGCCAGTGTCTTCGGTCGTGCGCGCATCCATGACAACGCCTTCATACCCGGTTCCCCCCCAGGGTGACACTCTCTGTTCTCCTCGATCGCGACCCGACGGGCCCACGAAGCACCCGTTCATCCTAACTGCGTCCTGGAATACCGCTCGATGGGGAGTTTTGCCCATCGAGCGGGGCGACGTCGAGAAGACCTCGAAGCCGCCCCGCCCATGGAGCATGAGAGCGTGCGGTCAGCTGCGACCCCGACGCCGTCGGAGGACGAGCGCGCCACCGAGGCTCAGAAGCAGCAGAGCGCCGCCGACGAGGTACCAACCGGGTGCACCGCCCGTCGTGGCGAGGTCACCGCCCGTGGACGACGCATCCGCTCCGCCACTGGATCCCGCACCGGGGGCTGTGCCCGTCCCCGTTCCCGGTGCGACGCCGCCGGAGCCGTCCCCCGCGCGGGTGACCGTGATCGGCGCGGTCGCCTCGGTCCCGTCGGGGAGGATCACCGCCAGTGTGTGCGCACCGGCCGGCGTCTTCGCGGGGATCGTGACAGCGGTGCGGAACGCCCCGTCGGCATCGGCGGTCGCGGCGCCCC
>NZ_QOAY01000126.1:1347-2546 GCF_003314775.1 Microbacterium sp. H6
GTGGAACGCAGCTCGATCGCGAGCTCCGCAGCCTCGGGGAATCCGGTTCCGGAGATCGTGACCCGGCCACCGGCCGCGACTGTCTGCGCGCTCAGCGCCACAGCCGGGTCGACGGGATCGACCGGGTCCACCGGGTCCACCGGATCCACGGGGGCGTCGGTGGGACGCGGGATGTCGACGTGCTTGATCTCCGTCGCTCCGGCCGTCGAGAAGGAGTACACCGTGACGCGCACGCGGTCGTCGTACAGCGCGGCGCGCAGCCCGACGGGGTCGGCACCGCCGACGGCCTTCTCCTCCCAGTCCCCGCTCGGTCCGTACATCGTGGTGACGGCTCCGGTGTTCACGACCGTGGGGCCGTGCGCGCGCGTCGGATCCGGCCGCAGCTCTGTACTCCAGTCGTTCAACGTCGGCGACCAGTGCGTGTGGCTGTTGAACATGATGACGTTCGGGTTCTGTGCGAGCAGGGCGGCGAACCGGGCCTCCTCCTGACCGAAGTCGTTCTCGTAGAACCGCGCGTACGATCCGGAGACCGAGTACGGCAGCAGGTGGTGCGAGAACAGCAGCACCGGCTGGTCCTGGGCGCGCCAGTGGGCGAGCCGATCACGCAGCCAGGTGAACTGCTCCTCGCTGAAGTCGACGAACGGGCCTGCGCCGGTCTTCGCCGTGTAGTCGTAGAACTCGCTGCCGATCCAGATCAGGGGAAGCTGACCGTCCACGAGCACCTCACCCCACAGCCCACCCTGGCCACCGATGTCGCGCATCCCCGTCGAATCGAGGAAGCGCTCCCGGTACACCGCCGATCCCTCGCTGCCGTAGTACTCGTGATTGCCGATCGTCGAGACGACCGTGCCGTACTCGCCGCCGCCACCCGCCGCGAGCGCCGACAGATAGGAGGTGTAGTTCGCGGTCGATCCGTTGCTGACCAGGTCGCCGTTGGACACGAGCACGTCCGCCGTCTGCGCCATCGCGCGGAACCCCGGCAGCACGTTCTGGCTCAGTCGCGTCGTCGCCCCCTGCACGTCGCTGAAGATGTCGACCACGGTGTTGGCCTCGACTCCTTCGGCGAGTGCCGCGAGCGGGCGCACCACCTGCACGTCGTCGAGCATCCACGATCCCGCGGCGCCGGGGGCGTCGAAGACGAACCGCAGGGTCATCGCGGATGCGCCCGCCGGCACCGTGACCGGCAGCCGGAGCTGCGC
>NZ_QOAY01000126.1:2568-3278 GCF_003314775.1 Microbacterium sp. H6
ACTCCTCGTCGGCATCGGAGAGCTCGCGCAGCACGGTCTCCGTTCCCTCGTCGAACACCGCCGTCACGGTGCCATGCTGGGTTCCGCCCCTCTTGCGGTAGTGGCTGTCGAGGCGCACCTCCAGCGCATCCCCCGCCTTCACGGCGATCGGAGAGGAGGCGAGGCTGCCGGCGAATGCCCCGCTCGTCGCCTCCGCCACGGCGATCCGCCCCGAAGCGCGGGTGAACGCGTGTCGGCGATCGGTGCCGTACTGAGCGATCACGCTGTCGAGGTTCGACAGCGTCCACGCCCCCTCTCTCGTCCAGCTGTCCGTCTCGAAGCCGTCGAACCAGAGCAGCTGCTCGGTGGTCGAGGTGTCCGGGTCGTCGGCGGTGAGCACGGTGATCACGAGCGGGGTCGACACGATGCCGGCGCCACCGAGAGACAGCGTCACCGAGCCGGGCGCGAGGTCAGCGGGCAGCGCGACCGAGAACGACGTCTCCCCCGCGGCGTCAGCGACCGGGATACCGGGAACCGCCGCCCCGGCATCGCCGAACGACGCGGTCAGCTGCTGGCCGGGGCGCAGTCCGCCGACCTTCACCGGAACCGTCGCACCTGCTCTGGCGACGGGCTTCGCGGCGGAGAGGATGCGCGGTGCTGCATCGGCCGGCGGGGCTTCGCTGATCTGCACGTCGTCGATCATCCAGAACCAGTTGTTGCTGCTCTCGGCG
>NZ_QOAY01000126.1:3310-3829 GCF_003314775.1 Microbacterium sp. H6
CCAGCCCACCGTGACCGCATCGGTCCCCGCAGGCACCGGGATCGAGACGTCCACCTGCTCGTCGAGACGGTTCCGGGCGAACGACTCGACCACCACCGGCGCTGCGTCGTCGAAGCGAGCGACGAGCTGCGCGGTCTGCGGCGACTGCCCCTGCTTGTAGTGGCTGTCGAAGCGCACCCGCACCGCCCCGTCCTGACTCTGCAGGTCGACGGCGGGTGCCCACAGCACGGAGCTGAAGCGCCCGTCCGTCGGCCGGTTGGCGTCGGAGTGCACGACCGCGGTGACACCGTCCGCACGTGTGAAGGAGCCGCGATCGCCGCTGTTCCCCCAGGTCGACACGACCTCGGCCGAGGTGTGGAACGACCAGCCCTGCCAGTCCGCCCGCATACCGGTCACGTTGGTGTTGTCGATCGACCATCCGGCAGGGGGCTGCGAGGCCGTCGCGTCGGTGAAGCCTTCGGTCAGCGGCGGGGCTGCAGCGAAGGCGGGCGTCGCCGCCGCGCCGACGAGCAGCGTGAG
>NZ_QOAY01000126.1:3877-11544 GCF_003314775.1 Microbacterium sp. H6
CACGTCACGGCGATGGCGCCGATTCCGTGTCTGGTTCTCATGTCTCTTCCTAGGGGTTGGTCGACCGCTCATGTCGGCCGAGGCAGGGGGATTCCGTCTCTTCCGAGCATGAGGAGCAAAAGTAGTCATGACAACTTTTTCCACGGAAATTCCCCGATTGTTCACCGATGTGCGTCAGAGTGAACATATCGCGGTCGCCGCGGGGATGAGAAGTCACGACAACAGGAGCACGAACGAGAATGCCCAGACCTCTGCACGAGCAGCTCTACGAGCGGATGCTCGATCGCATCAGAAGCGGCGAATGGCCGGAGGGCGAACGTGTGCCGAGTGAGCACTCCCTGATCGCCGAGTTCGGGACCTCTCGCGGACCGATCAGGCAGGCTCTCGCGACGCTGCGAGCCGAAGGTGCTGTCGACGGCGGGAGAGGCGCACCGCCTCGGGTGCGGCGAATCGTGCCGACGCAGTCGTTCCAGACCTTCGTCTCGTTCACCGACTGGGCACGTTCGATCGGACGACGCCCCGGCCAACGCGTGCTCGAGGCCGCACGCCGACCCGCCTCGGAAGCGATCGCCGATGACCTCGGAATCGAGACGGGCGCCGCGATCGTGGAGATCGTACGGCTGCGACTGCTCGACGACGAACCGGCGATGCTCGAACGCTCGGCGTTCCCGCTCCCCGTCGGCAGGCTGCTGCTCGCCGCCGACCTCGATGCGGGGAGCATCTACCAGGCGATGCAGGAGCATGGCCTGGCGCCCGTTCGCGCACGTCATGTCTTCGACGCGGTACCGGCGGACGAGATCGATGCGGCGGCACTGGCGGTGTCCGTGTCCACACCGCTGCTGCGCGTACGACGAACGGGATGGGCGGCCGACGGTTCCCTCGTCGAGGTGGCGGACGACCGCTACCTGCCGACGATGGCCACCTTCGCCGTCGAGAACACCTCCGACGCGCGCTCAGCGCTCACCCGGGAGACCGGCGAGCGCTGAGCGCCGACGGAGCCGACATCACGCTCTCCAGCACCCCGCGATGTGGTCGTCGACCATCCCACCCGACTGCATCAGGGCGTACATGGTGGTCGGCCCGACGAAACGGAACCCGCGACGGCGCAGTTCTTTGCTCAGAGCGGTCGATTCCGGTGTGACGGCCGGGACGTCGGCGAACGATGCCGGGCGCTCACCGGAGACCGCAGGAGCGAACGACCACATCAGCTCGTCGAACTCGCCATCGGCCATGCCACGGACGATGCGGGCGTTGCCGATCGTGGCCTCGATCTTCGCGCGGTTGCGGATGATGCCGGCATCCCCCATCAGACGTTCGACATCGGACTCGTCGAACTCCGAGACGATCTCGGGCACGAACCCCTCGAACACCTCCCGGAACCGCGGACGCTTGCGCAGGATCGTGATCCAGGAGAGCCCGGCCTGGAACCCCTCCAGCGCCATCTTCTCGAACAGCGCGCGGTCGCCGTGCAACGGCGTGCCCCACTCCTCGTCGTGGTAGCGGCGGTACTCGTCGTCGTCGCCCACCCAGGCGCAGCGGTCGCGGGCGTCGGGGCCCGTGAGAAGAGAGGTCATGCGCTCAGGCTATCCGCGGCGACCGACACCGGATGCCTTCGCGCCTCGCGGCTGCAATCGGCGAACGCTCAGGCGAAGGTGGCGGCGTCGATCACGAACCGGTACCGCACGTCGGAGGCCAGCACGCGCTCGTAGGCGGTGTTGATGTCGGAGGCGGGGATGACCTCGATCTCTGCCGCGATGCCGTGCTCGGCACAGAAGTCGAGCATCTCCTGCGTCTCGCCGATGCCGCCGATGTTGCTGCCGGCAAGCGAGCGCCGACCACCGATCAGCGACATCACGCCCACCTCCAGGGGTTCGCCGGGAGCGCCGACGCACACCATGGCTCCGCCGACGTCGAGCAGGCTCAGGTAGGAGCGCAGATCGATCACGGCGCTCACGGTGTTGAGGATCACATCGAACGATGAGCGCAGCTCGCGGAAGGTCTCCCGGTCGCTGGTGGCGCGATAGTGGTCGGCGCCGAGCCGCAGACCGTCGTCCTTCTTGCTCAGGGTCTGCGAGAGCACGGTCACCTCCGCGCCGAGAGCATGGGCGATCTGCACTCCCATGTGCCCGAGGCCGCCGAGCCCGACGACCGCGACGCGTGTGCCGGGCCCGACGTTCCAGTGCCGCAGCGGCGAATAGGTCGTGATGCCCGCGCACAGCAGCGGTGCGGCGACGTCCAGCGGCAGAGCGTCGGGGATGCGCAGCACGAAGGCCTCGGTCACGACCACCTGCTCCGAGTAGCCGCCCTGGGTGACGGTGCCGTCGCGATCGATGCCGCCGTAGGTGAGCACGGCCCCCTGGGTGCAGAACTGCTCTTCGCCGCGCAGACAGTTGCGGCACTCCCCGCAGGAGTTCACCAGGCATCCGACGCCGACACGATCGCCGACCGCATACCGGGTGACGGCCTCGCCTACCGCAGCGACCGTGCCGGTGATCTCGTGCCCGGGAGCGAGCGGATACTGCTGCGGACCCCAATCGCCGCGGACGGTGTGGATGTCCGAGTGGCAGATCCCGGCGAAGGCGATGTCGATCAGCACGTCGAGCGGGCCGAGTTCGCGTCGCTGGATGACGGTCTTCTCCAGCGGGGCTGCTTCACGGGGTGCGGCATAGGCGTTCACGGCAGGCATCTCGGACTCCTCGGATCGGGTACCTGCCGAGACTACCCAGCGCGGGAGGTGAATCAGCCGTGCCGCGCGAGTCGACGGTCGTCGAGAGGAGAGCGAACCGCGGGCGGGTCAGCGCTGCTTCTTCTTGAGCGCCTTCTCCTGGATGGGGGCCTGTCCGCTCGCCTCGAGGTCGGCGTAGTACGCACGGGCCTCGTCCTGCCGCTGCTTCTCCAGGCCGCTCGCGATGGGAGCGCGCACGTGCTCGGGCTCGTAGCCGAACGCGTTCACGAGGTCGAGGGAGTACGGGCGCAGACGGGCGCACAGGCGGTCGATGTAGCTCGACACCGCCGCGCCGCGCTGCATCGACAGACGTCCGTGGATCAGATGCCAGGCGAGGTGCTTCTCGATGAGCTGCAGGCCGAACAGGTCGCGCAGCCAGGTGAGCACCTTCTTGGTGTCCTCGTCGTCGATCTGGTGCACGGCGTCGGTGAACGCCTCCCACTGCAGCAGCTCTCCGTGCGCACGGGCGGCCTCGATGAGCTCGGCCTGGTTCTCGTTGAACAGGCGAGCGCCGAGGGCCTTGTCCTTCGCACCGGGGCGGAGGCGCGAGGCGATGTCGGCCACCATCTGCTGCACACGTCCGGCGAGCAGATCGTGCTGCTGCTCCTCGCGCAGGCCCCGCTCGACCGATCGGCTCACCTGACCGAAGTCGGAGACGGCCTGACCGAGCTGACGCAGGCCCGCACCGTGGAACAGCTTGCCCGCGGTCATGCCCACGGCGAACTTGGCGAGGGCCGCCGCATCCTTGCCCTGGAACTGCTTCGCGTAGTCGGTCAGCAGACGCTTGCCCACCAGCTGCAGCAGCACGTTGTTGTCGCCCTCGAAGGTGACGTAGATGTCGAGGTCGGCACGAAGCCCGACCAGACGGTTCTCGAACATGAAGCCGGCACCGCCGGTGGCCTCTCGGGCCTCCTGGAGGGTGTCGAGCGCATGCCACGTCGACAGCGGCTTGAGGGCGGCGGCCAAGGTCTCCAGGTCTTCCCGGTCCGCCGGGGTGTCGGTCCGGCCGGAGAAGACACCGTCGAACTTCTGCAGGAACTCGTCGTGCGCGAAGATCTGCGCGTAGGTGGTCGCCAGGCGCGGCAGCAGACGGCGCTGGTGCTTGCCGTAGTCCATCAGCACCACCTCCTGCCCATCAGCACCGTCGAACTGACGGCGCTGGGTGGCGTAGGTGATCGCGATGTGCAGACCGAGGGCGGAGGCCCAGGAGGCCGCGCCGTCGAGGGACACCCGCCCCTGCACGAGGGTGCCGAGCATCGTGAAGAAGCGGCGGCCAGGGCTGTCGATCGCACTGGAGTAGGTGCCGTCGGCCGCGACGTCGCCGTAGCGGTTGAGCAGGTTGGTCCGCGGGATCCGCACGTGGTCGAACGAGAGGCGCCCGTTGTCGATGCCGTTGAGTCCGCCCTTGAGACCGTCGTCCTCGCGGCCGATGCCGGGGAGGTCCACCCCGTCCTCACCGCGCAGCGGCACATAGAAGCAGTGCACGCCGTGGTTCACGCCGTTCGTGATCAGCTGCGCGAAGACGGTCGCCGCTACGCCGTGCAGTGCGGCGTTTCCGAGGTACTCCTTCGTCGCCCCGCGGAACGGGGTGTTGATGACGAACTCCTCCGTCTCCGGGTCGTACGTGGCCGTGGTGCCGACCGCAGCGACGTCGGAGCCGTGGCCGATCTCGGTCATCGCGAAGGCACCAGGGATCGAGAGGTCCATCACTCCGGGGAGCCACTTCGCGTGGTGCTCCTCCGTACCCAGCTGCAGGATCGCCGATCCGAAGAGACCCCACTGCACACCCGACTTGATCTGCAGGCTGGGGTCGGCCACCACGAGCTCCTCGAAGCCCGCGATGTTCGCGCCGTTGTTCTCCTCGCCGCCGAGCGACTTCGGGAACGCGCGATGCACGGCCTTGTTCTCCACCAGCAGGTGCAGCTGGCTGAGCACGCGCTCGCGGTGCTCGTCCTTGCCGAGCTCGTCCTTGCGCCAGAACGCCGAGTCCTTGATCATCTCGCGGGCCTGACGACGCACGTCACCCCACGTGCCCATCAGGGCGTCGTTCACGCGGGCGACATCGAGACGCGGGGTGGCGTCAGCGTTGTCGGGGGAGGTGCGGGTCGTCTTCGGACGGACGGCGGCGTCGACCATGAGCGTTCCTCTCAGAGGGAAGTGGGAATACTGCCATGGTAGGTCTGCCACAACGGGAGTCCTACTGCCCTGTCCACTTCCTCCAATGCGCTGCGGGGGCATCTCCCCGTCGGCTTGTCGTCAGACCACAGTCCGGGCCGGCAGCGCATCTTCCGGCACGGTAGGCGGTGGCGCTCCTGCCTCCCGCCAACGCCGCTTCGTCCCCGCGCTCAGACGCGCCCACGTGCGATCGCGGATGAAGATCGCATCGATCGCGATCATCGTCAGCGAGAACCACGGCAGCCCCATGAGCACGGCGATGCCGATGTGGAACGACAGGATGCCCAGCAGTCCGATCAACCGCGTGGGACGGGTGAGCAGCATGAGCGGGAACGCCACCTGCAGGATGATCGAACCCCAGCTGGCGACGGTGACCATCGGTCCCCATGTCGTGACGAGGTCGCTCAGCACCGGCCAGGTGCCGAACCGGGCGGTCTGCAGCGGGTTGTAGACCGCATACCCCTCTTCCCACGGCGCGCCGCCCGCCTTGTAGAGAGCGCCGGAGGCGTAGACGAAGCAGACCTGTGCCGTGAGAGCCACGAGCGCCAGGTTGTGGAACATGGTTCCCAGCAGCGCCGGCTGGCTGTTCGGGGCGAACCACTCCCCCGACTTCGCCCGACGCCGGGCATCCAGCGACCAGCGCGCCGCCGGGTCGGCGAAGAACAGCAGCAGCAGGGCGATGCGGAACATGTTGTCGCCCTGATCGCCCACCATGTCGTTCGCCTCGATGAACCCCACCCAGAGGCAGAAGAAGATCGGCAGCACGATCCGGAAGCGCCACCCGAGCACGAACAGCACGGCGAGCACTCCGAGCAGAAGGTAGAGCGCCGTGTAGAGCGCATCGTTCCCCATCGCGGCATGGAACGCACTGAACACCCAGATCCTGGGGAACTCGCTCACCGGCTCCGCGAGCTCGCCGTTCCAGGCCGACCCCGATCCGAACGTGTAGAGCCGGGTGCTGAAGTTCGAGATCAGCAGGCCGATCGCGGTGAGTCCGAAGAGGATGCGCGTGACCGCGAGCCCGTAGAGCGCCTTCTTCCCGTGGAAGAGCCAGTCGCCGACGAACGCCGAGATGCGGTCGATCGCCGACAGCACCATCGACCAGAGACCACCGATCATCGACGACACGAAGGTCAGCAGCCGTGTGACGAACGACCGCGGCGGCACGGTGCTCGCCGGAGCCGGTGCCGGGGCGGGTTCGCGAGGAGGGGTGGGTGGCGCGGACGCCGGGGCCGGAGCGGTGATGGTGCTCCGTGGCGCGGAGTCCTTCTTCTTCGCGTCCTTCCGGCGGTCCGCGGTCTTGACCGGCGCGCTCACGGCTGGATCCTCTCGAACTGGCCGCGGAAGGTGTTCGCGAAGTTCTCGCGACTCTGCCCTTCCTCTTCTATGGGCAGACGCCATCCGGTCGTCGAGAACGTCGGGTCGGGGCGCTGCGCGCCGGGGTCGTTGCGATCCTTGTAGGGGACCACGTTCTGGCGGCTCACGCGGTACTGCACCGCGACCACCGCATCCGCTCCCCAGATCGCGTAGGCCACCTGGGTCGCGTACGCGGTCGAGAGGTGCTCCTCGGCCATGTAGGCCTCGGTCGATGGATTGTCTTCACCCTGCAGTTCGTCGAAGGAGCGCACCATCCACTCCTCCCAGTCGTCCTTCATGAAGTCCAGGCCGATGACGGCCTGCTGGTCGGCGTTCAGCTTGTTGTAGGCGTTCATCTGTCCGCTCGCCACCTCACTCGACTGGATGCCGGCCCGAGGAGGGAAGAGGTTGTACCGGATCATCGAGAGCTCCACGTCGGTGGCGCTGACCCACCCGGTCTCGACCTGTTCGCCGTTCTTCTCGATGAGGGCGCGGACGTTGAAGTGGTAGTCGCCGTTGATGGGCTCCGGTGCGAACACGCTCCAGGACTGACCGAACATCGGCAGCATGTACCCGGCGAGGACCTGCTGGGTGGGGATCTCCCGCAGTGCGGAGTATGGCGCTATCCACAGGAACGAGGCGCCGATGTGCCACAGCGTCAGGAGGCAGGCCGCGAAGGCGATGAGCTTCACCCACCACGTCGGCCGTGGCCGCACGGCTGCCGAGGGTTCCGGCTCGACCACGTCGGAACCTGCCGCGTCGGAGTGCGGTGCGGACTCGAGTCTGGTGCTCATTCACTTCCCTCCATACCGTCGAGGGGTCGGGACCGCCGTGGGGAAACGGTCCCGACCACTCAGCGTTCCTGCATCGCGATCACTCCGTACGGATCAGTCGCCGTCGGGATGTCGCGAGTCTCATCGCCCCCAGGCCGAGGACGAGGAGCAGTGCGGCCAGGGCGATCCAGCCGCCCTGCACCTGTCCACCGGTCGTGGCCAGGCCCGAGGCGACCACCTGGAACGAGGCCGATACGCTGCCCGAGGTCGCCCCGGTCAGTGTCACGGTGTGCGATCCGAGGTCGGTGGCGGTCGGCACGGTCCAGGTGAAGGTGACCGTGCCCTGCGCGTTCGCGACCTGGCTGCCCAGCGCGACCGGATCGGAGGCCATCACGCCGGTGACCTTCTCTCCGGGCTTGAAGCCGGTGCCGACGGCGGTCTGCTGCTGTCCGCGTTCCAGGACCGGCGACCGGAGGACGATCGCGATGTTCCCGGTCGGGTCGGCTGCCGCGTCCGCCGAAGCGCTCGCGGTGGCGGATGCGGATGCCTCCGCGGTGGCTTCGGCCGAGGCGTCGGCCGCAGCCGATGCCGATGCCGTCGCCGACGAGGACGCGTTGGCCGCTGCGGCCGCAGAGGCG
>NZ_QOAY01000139.1:0-4373 GCF_003314775.1 Microbacterium sp. H6
CCTGCGCCGCCGACTCGCGCTGCTGCGACGCGAGCTCGGCGAACCCTGGCCCGACGTGTCGGACTCGGGGCTGCTCGAATCGCTCGACACGTGGCTGGCGACGGAGCTCGATGCCCTCGCGTCCGGCGCCCCCGCCAGCCGGCTGGATCTCACGTCCGCCCTTCGCCGTCTGCTGCCCTGGCCGGAAGCCGTGCACCTGGATACGCTCGCCCCGGAACGGCTCGCCGTGCCCAGCGGGTCCCGGGTGCGCATCACCTACCCGGAGCCCGACGGCGACGCGACCGCACGCCCCGTCGTGGCAGTGAAGCTGCAGGAGTGCTTCGGCTGGGCGGAGACGCCGCGGCTGGTGGACGGACGCGTTCTCGTGCTCTTCCACCTGCTGTCCCCGGCGGGGCGGCCGCTCGCCGTCACAGACGACCTCGCCTCCTTCTGGTCCGGTCCCTACGCCCAGGTGCGCGCCGAGATGCGCGGCCGCTACCCCCTGCACCCATGGCCCGAAGATCCGTGGGCAGCGGCGCCGACCAAGCACACCAAGAACCGCGCCGCACGCTGACCCGCACCCCCGAGCCGGTCTCAGCGAGTTCGCCGCCGCAGCGTGAGGGCGGCAAGCGCCAGGGCCCCGACGGCGAACGCCACGACGATGAGCAGCGGACCGAACACGTCCGCGCCCTCGTCGCCCGCCGCGACCGCGTTGATCGTGTCGATCGCGTAGCTGAGCGGCAGCCAGTCGGAGATAGCGTGCAGCACATCGGGCATCTGGTCTCGGGGCATGAACAGACCGCCGAGGATGATCTGCGGGAACACCAGCAGCGGCATGAACTGCACGGCCTGAAACTCGGTCTGGGCGAACGCGCTCGCCAGCAGCCCGAGCGCCGTGCCGAGCAGAGCATCGACAACCGCGACGAGGCCGAGCTGCCACAGCGGCCCGTCGACGTCGAGGCCGCACACCGCGACCGCGAACGACACCGTGATCACCGCCTGCAGCAGGGCCATCAGCCCGAACGCGAGTGCGTAGCCGAGGATGAAGTCGGCCTTCTCGAGTGGCGTGGTCATCAGCCGTTCGAGCGTGCCGGAACGGCGCTCGCGCAGGGTGGTGATCGATGTGATGAGGAACATCACGATGAACGGGAACAGCGCCAGGATCGCACCGCCGAACTGGTCGAACACACCGTCCTGCTCGCTGAACAGCCAGGCGAAGAGACCGACGAGCAGGCTCGGGGCGATGAGCATCAGGGCGATCGACCGCGGGTCGTGCCGCAGCTGCGTGAGCACGCGCCCGGCGGTCGCGAACAGCCGACGGCCGTTCATCCCTCGACCTCCTCATCCCGCTCGTGCGCCTCTCGCCGCGCCCGCCTGGTGGTCGCGGCGCCGGCCGCGCTGTCGCGCTCGATCAGAGCGAGGAACGCGGCTTCGGCGTCGCTCGTGCCGGTGTCGGCGAGCAGCGACGATGGTGTCGTGTCGGCGATGATCCGCCCTTCCCGCATCAGGAGCAGCCGGTCGCAGCGCACAGCCTCGTCCATCACGTGGCTCGAGACGATGAGTGTGACGCCCCGGTCGGCAAGGCGGCGGAACAGGCTCCACAGCTCGGCACGCAGCACAGGGTCGAGGCCGACCGTAGGCTCGTCCAACACGATGAGCTCCGGGGCGCCGATCAGTGCGACCGCGAGCGACACCCGCGTCGCCTGGCCACCGCTCAGCGAATCGACGAGCTGCGCCGCCTGCGCGCCGAGACCGACCTCCTGGATGACCCGGTCGACATCGCCCTTCGGCGCTTTCAGGAGCGAGGCGAAGTAGGTGAGATTCTGCCGCACGCTGAGATCGCCGTAGACCGAGGCGCCCTGCGTGCCGTACGCGACACGATGCCGCAGCTGGCGGGAACCGCCCGGCTCACCGAGAACGGTCACGTCGCCCGACGCGATCCGCTGCACCCCGACGATCGACCGCATGAGCGTGGTCTTGCCGCACCCCGAGGGACCCAGCAGCCCCGTGATCTGGCCGCGGGGCACGGCGAGGTCGATGCCGTCGAACACACGAACGGCCCCGCGCCGCACGCGCAGCTGCGTGATCTCGACGGCAGCATTATTCATCATGCGATGAATTATGCGCCTCCCGCTCGACGGCGTCAACGGGTTCTCCAGAGCGCAGCAAGGTGGAGCGCCGTAGAAGGTGCAGAGCAGAAGGAAGTGGAGCTCAGCCGAAGAGGTAGCGCTGCACCGTGGGGCCCAGCCGTGCGACGAGGTCCTCCACCGGGGCGGCAGCGAGCGCAGGGAGCTTCAGCACATATCGGGCAATCAGCATCCCGGCGATCTGCGAGGCGACGAGCGATGCCCTGAGGTCGGCGTCGTCGACGTCGAGGCTCCGCGAGATGCGGGAGAGGAGCTCACGCGAGAGGAATCCTGCCAGCAGCGGTGTCGTCACCCGACTCCCGATCGCGGTGCGCAGGAGCATGACCCCGCGCCGGCGCACCTCGGGCTGCTCGAACGCCTCGAGGACGTATCGGATCAGACGTTCACCGACCTCGTCACGCGGACCCGCGAGGATCCCCGGCACATCGATGTCCGGACGCAGCGGGATGCCCACGGCTTCGGCGAAGAGGTCGGCTTTGGTGCCGAAGTAGTGGTGCACGAGGGCGGAGTCCACCCCGGCCCTCGCGGCGATGGAGCGGATCGTCGCTCCGTCGTAGCCCTTCTCCCCGAAGTCGTCCACGGCGGACGCGATGATGCGCGCGCGCGAGTCCGAGACGCCGCGGGGACGGCCACGCCGCCTGGGGGGCTTGTGCTCGGTCATGCCCGTCAGCCTATGATGCGCGGCGATGGCACGGCGCGCCGGTCAGTCGAGCAGATGACGCAGATAGCGCGTCGGATGCTCGAGGAACGAACGCCAGTGGTTCACGATCTCGAGGTCGTCCCACTCGGCCGGGCGCACACCCCACTCGCCGACCTCGAGGATCTTCGCTCCCGGCAGGGCCGCCAGCACCGGCGAGTGGGTGGCGCACAGCACCTGCCCTCCCTCGTCGGCGATGCGTCGGAGCACGGCGATCAGGGCGAGGGTGGAGTTGAAGGACAACGCGGCCTCCGGCTCGTCGAGGCAGTAGAAGCCCGGCTCGTCGAAACGGCTCTCCAGCAGTGCGAGGAACGACTCGCCGTGGCTCATCTCGTGGAACGGCACATCGGGTGCGCTGGTCGACGGGTTCTCCTCGAGGTAGGTGTAGAAGGAGTGCATCGTCTCTGCACGGAGGAAGAACCCCCAACGGCTCGAGCCCACTCCCCGCTGCAGCCGCAACCACTCGGACAATGGCGATTCGGTCGCCCGCGTGGTGTGTCGAGCCTGCCGGGAACCTCCCTCGGGTGAGAGGCCGTACGCGATCGCGACGCCCTCGACCAGGGTGGACTTGCCGCTGCCGTTCTCGCCGACCAGGAAGGTCACCCCGGGGTCGAGGTCGATCCCCTCACGCAGCACCTGGGCGACCGCGGGGATGTTCGTCGGCCACCCCGTGCCCGTCGTCGGCGCCTCATCGTTCGGACGGACCGCGACGACGGGCTGCTGCCGTCGTCGCCGAGAGGTCGGCTCCCAGAACGCATCCATCGTGATCCCTCCCCGTGTGGCGTCTCGGAGAGGCTACCCGCATCCCCCGACAGGGACACGGGAAGGAGCCTCAGCACTCGATGACGTTGACAGCGAGGCCACCCTCGCTCGTCTCCTTGTACTTGGTGGACATGTCGGCCCCCGTCTGGCGCATCGTCTCGACGACGGCGTCCAGCGAGACGTAGTGGCTGCCGTCGCCGCGAAGGGCGAGCCGCGCAGCGGTGACGGCGGTCGAGGCGGCGATCGCGTTGCGCTCGATGCACGGAATCTGCACGAGCCCGCCGATCGGATCGCACGTGAGACCGAGGTGGTGCTCCATCGCGATCTCGGCCGCGTTCTCGATCTGCCGGTTCGTGCCGCCCATCACCGCGGTGAGGCCGCCGGCCGCCATGGCACAGGCGCTGCCGACCTCGGCCTGGCACCCGCCCTCCGCGCCGGAGATCGACGCGTTGGCCTTGAACAGCGACCCGAGCGCCGTCGCGGTCAGCAGGAAGCGACGGATGCCGCGGCGACGGTTCGCCTCAGCGGTCTGCTCCTCGTCGAGGTCGCTCCCGTCGCTCACCGCACGCACGTCCGACTCGAAACCGAGCAGCGCACTGCCGACCAGCTCGCCGTACGGGGTGACCGCGTTGCCCGCCCCGAGCCCCGAGTCGGCAAGGAAACGCCACCAGTACATCGCGACGGCTGGGAGGATGCCTGCGGCTCCATTGGTCGGCGCGGTGACGACGCGACCGCCCGCCGCGTTCTCCTCGTTCACGGCGAGCGCGAAAGCCCCGAGCCATTCGCCG
>NZ_QOAY01000139.1:4416-6817 GCF_003314775.1 Microbacterium sp. H6
AGCTCGCGGTGCCCGTCGGCTTCCACCTCCTCGAGCTGGCCGCGGATCACACCGGCACGCCGCTTGACCTTGAGGATTCCGGGGAGCGTGCCCTCGGCGTGGAGGCCGGCATCGACACAACCCGACATCGCATCCCAGATCGCATCGAGCCCGGCAGCGACCTCCTCTTCCGAGCGCAGCGATGTCTCGTTCAGTCGCGCCACCTCGGCGATCGACAGTCCGTTCTCGTCGCAGAGGGCGAGCAGCGACGCCGCATCCGCGTAGGAATACGGGAATCCGGCGGTCGCGAGCTTCGCCTCCTCGCCGTCGCGTCGGATGAAGCCTCCGCCGACCGAGTAGTAGGTCTCCTCGGCGAGCACCGCACCCGAGTCGTCCCAGGCGGTGATCGTCATGGCGTTCGGGTGCCCGGGAAGCCGGGTGCGCGGCGCGAACACGATGTCGTCCTTCGCGAAGGGGACGTCGTGGGTGCCGTCGATGCGGATCATGGCCTGCGCGGGCAGATCGGTCCAGGCTGCACGGACGTCGGCAGGATCGCAGGTCTCCGGCGTGAGACCGCGCAGGCCCGCGACGACCGCATCCGGGGTGCCGTGCCCGATACCCGTCGCTCCGAGCGAACCGTAGAGGGTGCTGCCGATCCGGGCGACCTGGGGAAGGATGCCCGTCGCTGTGAGTCGCCGAGCGAAGTCGAGGGCCGCTCGCATCGGTCCGACCGTATGGGAGCTCGATGGCCCCACTCCGATGGAGAAGAGGTCGAAGGCCGAGACGTACGCTGTCACCCCTCCAGGCTACGCCGGATTCACCACTTCGGTTCACCGCGGTTAACTCATCAGCGCGTCAAGCCCCTTCCCGTCCTGCGTGTGCGGAGCCATCCTGTTCAGACCACATCGTCGAAAGGGGTCATCATGACCGACACCACTCCCGACTCGGAGACCACGGACGAGGCCTCCCCCGAATCGCAGACCCCCACGCCCACGCCGTCGTCGGACACGAGCGAGGGCGAGGTCACGACACCCGCCGAGGCGGAATCGCCAGAAGACGCCGACCCGAGCGAGGTTCCGAGCACCGAGGAGCTCGAAGAGCCCAGCACCGAGAAGGCCCCGGGCGAAGAGCCCAAGGCTCCGAAGCGCGATGAGCCCGAGCCCGATCACGAGGCGGTCGGCATCGGCGTGATCGACACGGAAGAGCCGCAGGCCGACTGAGCTCCCGAAGAATCCGGAGCACCACAGAGGCCCCGTCCTGCTGTCATCGGCAGGACGGGGCCGCGGTCGTGAACGGGGTCCCCGCTACTCGACGAGCTTGCCCTCGGTGTCGACCTCCCGCATGAGCTCGGCGATCTCAGGCGAGATCTCAGGGATCGCCTCTCGGGTCACACCGTCCTTCGGCGACCACACCAGGTTCACCTGCAGTGTCGGGTCGGTGTCGGGGAAGTCGCTGCGGTTATGGCATCCACGGGTCTCCCGACGTTCCAGCGCCGCCTCGAGGGTGGCGCGTGCAGCGAGCGCCGACGCCTTGAGATCGAACGCGTGCGCGAGGTCCTGGAAACCCGCGATGTCGGGGTGGATGCCGATGTCCTCCATGCGCCCCTCGATCATGTCGAGGTCGGCGAGTCCCGCGCGCAGCCCCTCCTCCGAGCGCACGACTCCGGCGTACTCGGTCATCAGGTTGCGGATCGCGCGCTGCAGCGCGCGGACGTTCTCACGTCCCTCCGCGGCGAGCAGGTCGTCGATCTCCGCACGCGCCTCGGCGACGGCCGTCGCCGACCGACGCTGCGCATCCAGCCCGGCCGCATGCTCCATGGCCGCCTGCCCCACGATCCGCCCGTAGACGAGCAGCTCGATGAGCGAGTTGCCCCCGAGTCGGTTGGCGCCGTGCAGTCCGCTGGAGGCCTCGCCGATCGCGTACAGGCCGTCGACATCGGTCTGGTGGTCTTCCGGCCGCACCCACACACCGCCCATCGAATAGTGCGCGGTCGGTGCGATCTCGATCGGGTCGGTGGTGATGTCGAGCATCTGCAGCTCCATCATCGTCTGATAGACGCGTGGCAGGCGGGTCATGATCGTCTCGCGCGGCAGGTGCGACACGTCGAGCCAGACGCCACCGTTCTCGGTGCCGCGACCCTCCTGGATCTCGGTGTACGCCGCGAGCGCGACGCGGTCCCGCGTCGACAGCTCCATCCGCTCGGGGTCGTACTTAGCCATGAACCGCTCACCGAGCGCGTTGCGCAGGATGCCGCCCTCGCCGCGAGCCGCCTCGGAGATCAGGGTTCCCGCCGCGCTCTCCGGCTCGATGATGCCGGACGGGTGGAACTGGACGAGCTCGGGGTCGCGCAGGCGAGCTCCCGCGTCGACCGCCAAGCGGAAGGAGTCGCCCGTATTCTCGTCACGGCGGGGAGAGGGGGGGC
>NZ_QOAY01000139.1:6836-10857 GCF_003314775.1 Microbacterium sp. H6
AGATGCGGTTGTGTCCGCCCGCGGCGAGGATCACGGCATCCGCGTGGATGAGGTAGCGGGTGCCGTCGGCCTGGTCGAAGCCGTAGGCCCCGAACACGACGTTGTCGCGCACCAGGAGGCGGGTGATGTAGACGTGGTCGAGGATCGGCACGTCGAGCTGCTCGGCCTTGCGCACGAGGGTGCGCTGGATCTCGAGCCCCGTGTAGTCGCCGGCGAATGCCGTACGCCGGAAGGTGTGAGCGCCGAAGAACCGCTGCGAGATGCGGCCGTCGTCTTCACGCGCGAAGTCCATGCCCCAGCGCTCGAGGTCGCGGATGCCCCGCTCGGCGCCCTGAGTGACGATCTCGACCGTGTGCGGGTTGGCGAGGAGGTAGCTCTCCTTGATGGTGTCGGCCGCGTGCTGCTGCCAGCTGTCCTCCGCGTCCATCGTGCCGAGCGCGGCGTTGATGCCGCCGGCGGCGAGGGAAGTGTGCGCGTCCTGCCGCGGCCGTTTGCCCACGGCGAGCACGTCGACGCCGTGTTCGGCGATCTCGATCGCTGCCCGGAGACCCGAGCCTCCGGTGCCGATGACGAGGACGGTGGTGGATATCTGACGTTCGCGCGTAGCCATGCGGTCCACGGTAGTTAGGGGAACCTAATAACTCCAATGCATAGTTCGACTTGAAACGATGCGGGTAGGCTATGGCCATGAACCTCGAGCAGCTCCGCGGGTTCGTCGAGGTCGCACGTCTCGGACACTTCACCCGCGCCTCCGAGCACCTGCACCTGGCACAGCCGTCTTTGAGCCGGCAGATCTCGACGCTGGAGCGCGAGCTCGGCGCCGAGCTGTTCCACCGCGCGCGCGGCCATATCGCCCTCACGGCCGCCGGCGAGACGCTCCTCCCCCGCGCACAGCGCATGCTGGCGGAGGCCGATGCCATCCGCGACGAGATGGGCGAGCTGGCGGGACTCCGACGGGGACGCGTGCGCCTCGGCGCCCCTCCCACCCTCTGCATCAGCCTCGTCGCCGAGGCGATCCGCTCCTTCCACGCCGCGCACCCCGGCGTCGACCTGCATCTCACCGAAAGCGGTTCTCGCCGCCTCGTCGAGGAGCTCGCCGTCGGCGCCGTCGACATCGCACTCATCACGGAATCCGACGGCCCTCCACCCTCGGGGTTCAGCCTCACGCGGATGCCGCTGCTCACCGAGGAGCTCGTCGTCGTCTCGGCCGCGACCGAGCCGCCCGTATCGAGCTCGGCATCCATGACGCTCCTCCACCTCGCGTCCCTCCCCCTGATCGCACTCGACGAGACCTACGAGCTTCGAGCCACGACCGAGGCGGCCTTCCGCGCCGAGGGCCTCAGGCCCACCCATGTGCTCGAAGGCGCCGAGATGGACGCGGTGCTGCGTTTCGTCGAGCGCGGTGTCGGCGTCGCGGTCGTGCCGGCGATGGTGCTCCTCGATCGCCCCGCCCTGCGATCGGTCCGGCTGACGCACCCCATGATGACCCGCACGGTCAGCCTCGCCCACCGTGCGGATGTGACACCGGCCGTCGCCGTCGCCGCGATCCGCGACGTGATCGTCGCGACCGCCGCCGAGGTGGCCGACCGCGACCCGGCGATCACGAGCCTGCTCACCTGACGACGCGGGGCTCATCCTCAACGATGAGTCGGCTCGTTCCCGACAACGCAGAAACGGCCTCCACCGGAGTGGAAGCCGTTTCTCACTGTCTCAACACAGTGTGCGCCCGAAGGGACTCGAACCCCTAACCTTCTGTTTCGGAGACACGGCCTCCTTCTGGACCGCTGAGCGCTCCCTCACCCTCGCCGCAATGTGGTGTCAGGTAGAGCCTGACGCCGAAATCGCGTACTCGGTGGGGGCGGCATCATGAGCCGTCAGACGGTCGAAACGCTCGACTACATCGCGTTTGCGCGTCGAGTCATCCGCGCCGCTGGACAGCGTTGCGCCGAGGCCGATGACTTCGAGTTGGCCGAGCTCATCACCCTTCGGGATGACGTGGAGGATGCGATCACTCGCGCCGTCGTCGGCCTCCGGGACCAGGGCCACTCCTGGCAGTACATCGGGGATGCGCTCGGTATCAAGCGCCAGAGCGCACAGGAGCGGTACGCGAAGGCGTGTGCCGCGTGAACGCCACACACGAGATTCGGAGCCACGATGCCTGACCAGAAGCCTCGCCGCCGCTACGACCCCAACGCGGGCACCGGCTGGTTCGAGTGGTTCAAGATGCCGGAGAACACGACGGAGATCGCCTACGTGCACGAGAACGGCGAGGTGTTCGACCCCGTGCGCGGATGGAACCCCCTGGAGTTCACCATCGCCGCCGCCGAGGGCAAGGCGTTCCGGCTTGTTCGCGCGGTCGATGTCGCCGCAGATGTCGAGGTTCGGGGCCACTAAATCCAAACGCTCTACTTATGATGAGGCCGTGCGAAGGGCGCGGCCTCATCCAGTTAATGAGGAGTACACATGCTGAATGAGGCATGGATCGCCGAAGTCGATGGCTTCTTGGCGCACCAGAAGGCGGGAGGCAAGCCCGAGACGACACGTCGGGCTCGCCGTGATCACCTTTATCATCTTGCCCGTCGTCTCGACGTGGAGACCCCGTGGGGCGTCGTGGGCGAAGACCTGATCGCATACGTCGGAAAGCAAGAGTGGGCGAAGGAGACGCGCCGGTCCCGCCGCGCGACCTTCCTCGCGTTCTGGCGGTGGGGAGTCGCAACGGGGCGGTGCGAGTCGGTGGTTGCGGAAGTGCTCCCGATAGTCCGCGCCACGCCCCCGCGTCCACGTCCTGCTCCGGATGCGGTCTATCGGGAAGCGCTACTGCGCGCGCCCGCGCGTGAAACGCTGATGCTACGGATGGCTGCGGAGATGGGGTTGCGCCGGTCGGAAGTCGCCCAGGCGCATACGCGCGATCTGCTCGATGACTTAGTGGGGTGGTCCCTTGTCGTCCACGGGAAGGGGGATAAGGAGCGCGTAGTGCCGGTACCCGGTTCACTCGCGCGCGCCATCCAAGACCTTCCGACTGGCTACCTGTTCCCCGGCGATTGGGGTCCGGGGCACCTGTCCCCCGCCTACGTGGGCAAGCGCATCCGCAACTTGATGCCGGATGGCTGGACGATGCACACCCTGCGCCATCGTTTCGGCACTCGCGCGTACGCCCTCCGGAGTGACCTGCTTCTCGTGCAGGAGCTACTGGGACATGCCTCACCTTCGACGACAAGGCGATATGTTGAGCTTGATCGCAAGAGGATGCGATCGCTCGTGGAAGACCTGGAGGCCGCTGATGTCCGCTACGCCAATGCCTGACGGATCACGCAGAGCCACCCCCGCCGAACGCGTCGCGTGGGTCATCGTGTGCGGCGGCCTCGTACTGTTCTTCGTTGCGCTTGTCGTGTTCGGCAATAGCTCCGACGAGCCCGACGCCCCGACCGTGTGGATGGTCATTGGCGGCGGGCTCGCGGCTGTTGCGCTCATCCCGGCGCTACTGCTGACCGGTGTCCGTCAGCTGTTCCCGCTCGGCGCGGAGTTGCGCACGGGTGACCACGGTCGGGACAGCGCCGGTCTCGACGTCTCGTAGCGCTTCCGGGGCGTGCTCAGCGAGCGCGCCCCGGAGTACCGCAATCTCCTCTTCCTTGCGAGAGAGCGTCCCGTTGGTGTTCGCCTTGATTGTCGCAATCTCCTTGTTCTGCTGCGCTTGCATCGTTGCCAAGCCGCCGAATCCAGCCAGCAGCGTGAGCAGCGTGAACAGGAAGTTCATGAGCGTGGCTGTCGCGTCGGGCTTGACGATGAGCAGCAGCACCACGCCGATCAGGCCGAGGCCCGCGAGGATCGAGATGATGAGGAAGATGGTCTGCTTGTTCATGTGATTCTCCGGGTCTATTTGTTGGGTGCGCCGATGTAGGCGCAGAGGTAGTTGAAGGTGTCCCAGGTGACTCTGGGCACCTTTTCGAGCGGCGGGAGCGGCATGAGGTCGGTCGCTCCGTGCTCGCGGAGGAACGCGACCTGATCGCGGAATGTGTTGTAC
>NZ_QOAY01000139.1:10874-11209 GCF_003314775.1 Microbacterium sp. H6
GGCGGGCTTGGTGAAGTTCGTCTTGCCTCCGGTGCGGAGGTGGACGACGATCCCGTTTGGTGCGGAGACGATGGCCTCGGCCATGATGATTCCTTCCTGTGTGCCCGCGTTGCCGGTGGCGGCAGCGGGGAGTGCGCGGACGATGGAGTACTTGCGGATGCCGGGCAGTTCGAAGTGCCAGGGCTCGTAGTCGTAGGGGCGGATGAGTCCGGCGGCTTCGAGGCGGCGGACCCGTTCGGGTGTGGGGGTGATGTCGAGTGCGCCGAAGCGGACGTGTGCGAGGCGCTGCGATTCGTCGTCGGGGTTGTCGGCGGGGTTGAAGCCGGGGAGCCGGT
>NZ_QOAY01000139.1:11240-12086 GCF_003314775.1 Microbacterium sp. H6
CACCCGTCCCAGAAGTACTTCTGCACGTCGTAGAGGCGTCCCGCGCCGCCGTCGTTCACAGGCGGCGATCCGGCTTCGATCCACGCTTCGACGAGGATGCGACGGCCCCACTTCCCGGGCTGTCCGGGGAGCGGAATGATGTCCAGGGGGCTCATCGTCCCTCCAGCGCGTCGAGACGCTGCGCGAGTAGGTCCACAGCCTGATGCAGCTGCGCGCACTGCGCCATGAGGAGCCCGATGAAATCGATACTGTCGGGCTGGTCGGTCACGGTGGTGTAGCCGTCGGCGTCGGTGTCGTAGGCGTAGACGACGAACGGCTCCTGGTCGGGGTGCTCGGCCAGGCGCTCGGCGATGTACCCGTACCTCCAGGAGCCGTCGCCGTGGCGCATCTGGTAGCGGCTGAGGGTCGGCCAGATGTCGCCGAGGCTGGCCGGGTCGAGGGCGCTGATGTACTTCTTGTAGCGCTCGGAGGATGCGTTCTTCGCGAGCCGTCCGTCGCCGTTGATGTACGCAATCGTCCAGCCTTGCGTGGCGGGCGTCGCGTTGGGCACGAGAACGTGACCGCCCACCGACATGTTCGCTCCGGTGTAGATCGTCTGCGCGGTCGCCCACTGTCCGCTCGCCTCGCCGAATCGCATCCCGCCGTTGTCGAGCGACGTGTGGGTGTGAGCGGACGGTGGAAAGGTGGAGGGCTTGCCACTGATCGCGTTCCAACTGAGCGAGATCGCGGAGACCTTCGTGTCGGTGTAGTTCTTCGCTGCGGTGAGCGCTGCGGCGCACTTCGACACGATGTAGTCGCGGGTCTTGTTGATCGCGAGCCACCCGGTGCGGCGGTCTTCGGTGCCGT
>NZ_QOAY01000139.1:12122-16003 GCF_003314775.1 Microbacterium sp. H6
CAGGACAGTCATCCCGTCGGCGGCGGCGGCGGTTCCTTCGTTGCCTACGTAGGACTCGGGCATTAGATCACCTCGTTCTTCCATGTCCCGCCCGGAGGCGAGTCGGTCCAGCGCTCTCCCGCCGGGATGAGGATCCAGGCGGCGGCGGGTGTGTCGGTCGTGCGTGACGTCACGGTCACGGTGTCTGTGTCGAAGTCGAACCGCACCGATTCAGCGATGCCGGTCTGTATCGGTGTGCCCTCCAGGAGCATGCTGAGGGTCTGGTCGGTGCGTTCGGTCCAGGTGGGTATCGCGGACGCGCTGACGGTGCGTCCTCGGCCCTGTGCGCGGCGCACGATGCTCTCCGCACGGCCAGGACCGGGGTACGGGGTGTCGGGCACTTCGACCTGGATCACCTTCGTGGGATTCGCGGTGAGCGCGAACGCATCGATTCGGCGCTGCTCGATGCCGTCGCGGTCGGTCCAGACGTATTCGTACACGGCGCCGTCGAACCACGCATCGTCCTCGCGGCTGAGGGTTTCCTCCGCGGCTTCGATGTTCACCGCGTGCCGGTAGGTCTGGTTCCCGTCTGCGCGGTAGTCGCTGTTGCGGAGGGTCCACCGTCGCTGCTCGTCGCATACCAGTCGGAGTCCTGCGGCCTTGAGTAGCGGCTCCAGGAACGCCATCCCCGACACACCGGCACGCCACACGAGCGACTCGGGCGGGCGCTCAACGGTCGGGGTGCGCGACGACGCCGAGGCGTGAGGCGCTGCCGACCACGCGTAGGTGTATGTGGCCGTGTTGGCCGTCGAGCCGTCAGAGTACGGCACAACCTCGTTGCCCTCGTAGAACATCACCGCGTCCACGTACGGCTGTTGACCGGCGGCAGTGGCCAGGTAGCCGAAGTGCACGCTCGCGCTCGTCGCGGCGGCGGGCGCTTTCGCGATCACGAACGGGCGGCTCCACGCGGAGCCCGCCACGGCGAGATTCGCGCCGGTCACCTGCGCGATCGTCACGCCCTGCTGATCCTTGAAGTGCACGCGGGCGTGCACGGTCGAGGCGACACTACAGATCAGGTGACCGGCGAGCACGTACCAGCGTCCTCCGGTGACGCGGATACCCGACGCGGCGGCATAGTCGGCGTAGCTGATCCCGGCGGCGTTCGTCGTCCACCGAAGACCGAACCCGGACGGCGGATCGAATGTCACCGGCTGACGCGACACCGCCGAGGCGTTGGTGCCTGCCGTCCACCCGTCCGCGTTGACCTCGATAGACGGGTTTGTGATGAGGTTGGTGATCGGCCAGTAGGCCGTGACGTTGGCGTCCTCCGTGCCCGAGGCGAGCATGAAGTCTCGGTACGGGCCGAGTCTGCTCGTCTGCTCCGTCACGAACCCTGTCGCGTCCAGACGCCCGCCGACGGGCACGGTCCCGGTGATGCGGAAGATGGGGACCACGCGCACCGCGCCAGGCAACCGGGTCACCGTCGCCGACACCCGCGTGAACTGCCCGGACGTGACGGGCGCGACCACATCGGACGTGCCGAGCGATGTCCCGCTTGCGTCAAGCTGCTGCACATAGACCCGCCCGACAGGCGCGGTGATCGAGGATGGGCGCACCCACGTCGAGACCGTGATCGCGGTTCCCAGCGGTGCCACGAGGAGGTTGTTTGTCGCGGTGCCGCGAATGTCGATGTAGGTGCTCGCCGTGGTCGCCTGAGCGCGGAGGAAGGTATCGATGCCCTCCCCACCGACGTTGAGGCCGACCGTCGTCGTAGGGGTCAGTGTCGGGTTTCCCGAACCGGACTGGGACGCCGACCACCCCGTGGTCGATGTGCCGCGCGGTCCCTGCGCCCGGTTCGGTGCGAGCCCGCCGACGCGACCGAGCACGTAGTCGCAGACTGCCCGCAGCGATGCCTGATACGTCCGAGGCGTGCCGTCATCCACGAGCTGCGCGAAGTCGCCCAGGAGGGCCTCGTCGGACGCGAGAGTGATGGTCACCTTCGACCCGGCACGGTCCGGCTTCGCGATACGGATACCGAGGTCGAAGGATCGGTTTCGAGTCGCGTCGGCGAGCACGGCGTCCACGTCGATCACGACGCGGCGCGAGTCCCGCGGGTCGAGCTTCGCCAAGAGCATCGGGTCTTTCACGGCGACAGTAATCTCGCCCTCGACATGAGGGATGCGCGACGCGTCCAGCCCGACGCCACCGGCGCTCTCCTCGTCGAGCGAGAGGACGATATCGCCCGCCACGTCCAAGACGCGGGCGGTGTAGATCGGCTTGGATACGGAGGTCATGACTGGACCTCGTGGAACGGAACCGAAACCGTCCACACCGAGCGCGTCTCGTCGTCGAGGCCCATCGAAATGGAACCCCCGGCCACGACGAACGACATCCCCACCTCGGGAACGTCGGGATCGGTGAGGGTGAGCACCTGGGGCACACGCAGGATCGCGAACGCGGCCCACGCCGCCGCGCGCGTTGCGAACACGAGCGAGAGGGTGCCAGTGCGCATTCCTGCCGGGCGCAAGGTGATGTCCGGGTCGGTGCGGCCCATCACCGTGTGGACAATCGAGCGCGCTTCGCTCGAAGCTTCGTAGCCATCGACGACGGTAGGAACGATCGTTCCGGAGGCGTGCGTGATCGTGGTCATCGGTTCCACCCGTCCGGGGTCAGCACCTTGGTTCCGACCTTGAGCACGGTCCCGGAGATGCGACGTGCCGCCCGGTCCCATTCGCTTGTGTCCACACCCACCCGAACTGTCGAGTTCCCGTCCGGAATGCCGTAGATTTTCCGCTCGATGGCGTCCACGTTCTCAGTCGCTCGGCCCGTTTCGGCGTCGATGTAGATCTGCTTGCCATCCGGCAGTGTCACCACGGTGTCGCCGAACTCATCTACCGTTCGCGTCGCGCCCTCGGTTCGGTCCGCCAGGAGCCGCAGTGAAGTCGAGTAGACGTCGGCTTGCTCGGCTCCGGCGTTCATCTCTCCAGTGAGAGCGGACAATGACTCTCCCCCGACTGAGACGTCCTCTCGCATTGTGCGCATGTCGTGGCTGAGCCCTCGGATATCACCGCCCGTCTTCTCGAGGGCAGCAGCCACGGTCGTCTCCTTCTGCGCCAGGGACTCACGGGCCTCGGCCAATGCGTTAGTGTCGCCAGCCATAGCGAGCAAGGCGACGGACTCGGTTACTCCCCAGTCCTTCGCGTTCCGCTGCGCTGCGGCATACTGCTCTTCGTCGGTGATAATCGCCCGCGCTCTCTCCACGAGTTGCGACGCGTTGAGAATGCGTCCTCCTGCCTCCACGTAGGCATCGGCCCACTCTGCGGCGCGTTCACGAGACTCCTGCTCGGCTTCGTTCATCGCCTCGAAACCGGCGACACCAAGCCCGATCCCGGCTGCCGCAAGTAGGCCCGCCGCCGCCCCTGCCGGGCCGAACCCGGCGAACGCGTTGGCGGCCACTTCCTGGAACATGTCCGCGATTGACTCGCCGCTACCGTCGAAGGATGCGGCGGCCTCCCGTGCAGTGCTGTTGGCTTCGTCCCTGAACTCCTCAGCGCCTTCCTTGGCATCGTCGAAGGATCGCCGCGAGGTTTCGCCGATGTTCTTTACTGCGTCATCGGCTTTCCCTGCTGCGCGCACCATGTCGCGGAACGACGCCTCCACCTTGTCGCCGGAGCGGCCACTGTCTCGGGCGAGGTCGTCGAGAGCTTCGCTGGTGTCGTCGAGCGCCTTGGAGAGGTCTTTGACATCACGTTGCGCGGCGCGCGTGTTGGCGGCGATATCGATGCTGAGGGCCATTACTCCTGTTTCCCTTCGAAGGCGGTGGCGATGGTGCGGACGGTGGTCTGCACCCAGAGGGCGGCGAGGCGGGGGATCATCTCGCGGGCGGCGGGAAAGAAGACGTA
>NZ_QOAY01000139.1:16027-25836 GCF_003314775.1 Microbacterium sp. H6
CGTTGCTGTTGCGCGGTTTGAGGCCGCGCGTAGCGTGGCGGGTGACCTTGTGCGGTCGACCTTTCAGGCCGCGTCGCTGGTAGGTGGTCTTGCGCTGCTGGTCAGCGCCGAACTCGATGGCCGGGTAGTCGGCCTTGGGGGCGAGCCCTCCGGAGAGAGCCCGCCCTTTCGAGGCTGACTGGATGCGGACGTTCTGATTCGAGACAGACACGACGGACGTGTCCACGAGGACGCGGTGCTCCAGCCTGGTATCCGCGCGCTCTGCAAGCGCCTTCTTCCACTCGGGGGCGGCGATGCGCTTCGTCTCCTGGCGGTTCATCTTCGCGATGGTGCGATCCAGGGCACGGATCGCGTAGATGGCCGCACGGAGTTCAGGTGACTCCTTGGCGTCGAGGCGCATCGTCGTCCCGCTCGTCCTACGCGGCGGCGATGGTCGGCTGTCCTTCGACACCCAGAGTGACGGAGGCCGTTGCCACCTGGTCAACCTGGCCACCGATGGAGCCGGGGGCGATGAAGGCAACGACGGTGATCGTAGGAGCCGTTCCAGTCGCCGCCTTCTTCGGCTTGAACTTGAACGTCTTGCGCTCACCAACGTGCTCGAAGAGATACGAACTGAGGCTGTTCGGGGTCGCCCAGTCCTGCGCATACGCGAGGAGCAACGCCCACTCGGGCGTCGTCGGGAATGCATGCGTGCTGGTCGGGGTCAGGCCTTTCCAACGGGCGATGTTCGTCGAGGGGTCAAGCTGTACCTGAGATACGTGCGCCTCGTAGTTATCCTCTTCGACCAGGAGTTCACAGTCGTTGAGGATGATGGGGACAACGGGAGGGGTGGACATGTGGCTACTCCTTGGATGCGATGACGGTGAGAGGAATGTCGAAGGCGAGCCGCGCGCCGTACCCAACGGCGGTGGCCTGTTCGTGCGAGAACCGGGTGTCGAGGTAGTCGAGGGCGGCTGTCGTGATGTCGTCCAGCTGGTCCCCGGCGCGGTCGAGGTCGAGGTGTGGAGAGATGAGCGTGAGCAAGAGACCGACGTTGCGGTGAGACTGTGGAGCGGCTGGCGTCCGGTCGTAGCTCTTGGCGCGGATGAGCGCGGTGGGCTGCGTGATGTCGTCAAGCTCGCGTTCTGTGGCGACGACACGCAGCGCAGCGAGCGGAGGGATGTCGGCCCAGTCGGCGCTCAGCTGCGCTTCCACGTCCTTGCGCACGCTCATGCGATTGCCCCCAGAGCGCGTCGAGGACGGAGAAGCTGCTTTACCTGCCAGTCGAGCGGGAAGGCGCTGATGCCGTACCCGCCGCCGTCGAAGTCCCCGCCCGGGGCGGCCTTCGAGGAGTTGTAGGTGTTGCGCGCCTGGAGTGCCTGAGCGAGCCGCCAGCCGTCCGGGATGGAGGCTCCCTCAGCGAGGGCGGGAGCGTAGGCGAGGCAGGCTTCCTTCGCGGCACTCAGGTAGAGCGTTGCCGTGTCGTCGTTCATGGGGACATCCGGCCACAGGGTCGGAAGGTCCTCATCGTCGGCGGTGAGCCATTCAGCCATCGTCTACGCTCCCGTCTCTCAGGCCGCGACCGTGACGGAGCGGACAGCCTTGGCGTTGTTCGCCAGGGAGGCGTAGTAACCGAAGACCGCGATCTCAGTGGCCCCCTGGCCCGGGCGCACGCCGTCCACGCGGATGGGCGCCTCGCCGCCCAGCTGCCAGAAGGTGACGGCCTCCTTCGCGCCGACAATGACCTTGCCCGCGCCGACCGGGGCCGGCATGATCTTGAAGCCAGCCATGTCCCCTTCCTCCAGGCCGAAGCCCGCGTTGAGGAAGGCGAGCACGTCGTCCTTCGGGGTGAGCACGATGTCACGCCACAGCTCGGGCGACACGAGGGAGTAGGCCGGGCGGTTCTCGCTGCCGATCACGTCGAGCGCGCCGTCCACGATGGCAGCGAGTCCCTTGGCGATGCCAGCGGGAACGGAGCCTGGCGCGGTGGCCGTGGCTGCGCTCATGATGGCGGCGAGGCACTTGGCGTCCGCCTTGCGCTTGTAGTCGTCGGCCTGGTGGGTGACGTAGCTGGCGACGACCGCCTGGTCGTTGAAGTCGGTGAAGCGGCGGTCGAGGGCGTGGCCGCCCGCGAGGCGCGATGCGTTGACAGTCACCGGCTCGGTGTCCACGGTGTTGCTCGGCACGTCGGTGACGTTGCCCGCATAGTCGCCGACCTCGGGCGACTTGCCTTCGACCCAACGCCATCCCTGCATGGCGTAGTTGGTCAGCGTCTCCTGCGTGACCAGCGGGATGAAGCGCTGCTGGTAGGGCAGCTTGTCCCAGAGCTCGCCGAGGTATCCGGTCTGCTGGGTGTCCTGCCCGATGGTGGCCCCGGAGGGTCCGGAGTGCTGGATGTTGGCGATGGCGAACAGGTCGCCCGCTCCTGCGTACGGGGCGAGGTCGTCGGGGTTGTTGCGCGCGAGGGCGGCGAACATGCCGTCGAGGGTGGGGCTGGGCGTGATGGTGATGCCGTCGCCCGGGACGATGTTTCCCATGAGTGCTTCTTCCTTGTCGGTGTCTTCGCCCTCGGCCTTTTCGTCGGCTTCGGGCTCTTCGGTGATGGTGGTGACAGTGGTCGTGGTGCGGGTGATGCGCTTCTTGCCGTCGCCGAGGTCTTCGGCCTCCTCGGTGGTACTTGTGGTGGACTCCTCGCCCGTGCCGTCGCTGTTGGTCTGCGACCAGCTGGAGGACGATTCGGACTCGGCGGGCATGTCGTACCCGTGCACCGTCACGGTGTCGTCGGCGGCGAAGAGGGCGGCGGACGCAAAGGCACCTTCGGTCACGAGTGCAGCCCCCGTGAGGCGAGCGCGCACGGCCCGAGCGCCATCGCGCACCATGTCGGTGACTTCCGCCGAGAGCTTGCGCAGTGCGCCCGGCTTCGGCTTGCCGAACGCGTCGAGGTTGTCACGGATGTACGCATCGCCTTCGTCGGTGTCCGCGATCCGGAACTCCGAGTACACGCCCTCGGCACGCTTCTCCAGGAACGTGGCCCGGCCTACCGGATCGTGCCGGTTGTGGTGCCGGTTGAGCCCGACGACAGAGGCGTCACGCGGCAGGTCGATGTTGTCAGCGCCGAACTCAATGGGCTCGGCCCCCGACACGCTGGTCCGCGAACGCTCGCCGAACGGGAGCAGGATGCCGCGCAGGATGCGCGTGGCGGGGTCGTAGGAGAAGTCTCCGTGATCGGTCATGCAGCTGCCTCCTCAGGCGTCGTGGCGTCGGCACGGTTGGTCGCGCCGTACGTGTCGTTCGGGGTCGCGGTGAGGTTCGAGCGGTTCAGGCGGATGACCTTCTTGGGATCGCCGGTCACGTCTTCCTGCGATAGGCGCGCTTCGAACGGGGCGATCCAGTACTCCAGGTCGTCGATGATCTGGTTCCGAGTGCCCTCCTGTGTGACGTACGTAAGCGAGGAGGTTGCGGTGGAGCCGTCGAGATACGACACCGGCAGATTCATCGCGTTGGCGATGTCGATGCGGGCGGCGTTGCGCCCTTTGTCGTACAGGTCGGCCTCAATCTCGCCGTACACTTCGAGTTCGAGGGAGGCCGGAAGGAAGCCGACTGCGCCGTTATCGCTGGTGCGTGCCGCCGCGAACGCCTCCACGTACTGCTGAGCCTCCGCCTGCTCTACGCCGTTGTCTTCTTTCTCGTGGAGGACAACGAGGGGGATCGGGTTGCGGACGCGTCCGACCCATGCGCGTTCCATGTACCGCCAGCCTCGGATGGTGTCGCGCGCCTTGATGAGCAGGCCGTCGTCCGGTCCCGCGAAGAGGATGACACCGCGTTCGTCAGTGACTGGCTGCTGGTCAATGGAGACGCCCGTGGGCGATGCGGTATCGAATGTCCAGCGGTGGCGGGCGAGGCGGGCGGCGTCGATGATAGCTCCGGCCTCGTTGCGTTCGACGAGCCACAGGGTCCACCCGGTGAACACGGTGTCGTCGAGCGACCACGCGAATCGGTGCCAGCACGTCTGCGCAGTGCGGGTGGCAGTGAGCCATGCGGGCTGCTGCTTGTCGGCGATGAACTCGCCGTCGATCATCTCGCCGAGTTCGAACACGAGGTCGGCGAGGCGGCCGACGATGACGGCGCGGCCGCGTCCGATGGGCTGCACGGCCATCGCCGTTTCGCGTGTCACGGCGTCCGCCGTGGCGGGGCCGTAGATGTCGGAGTAGACGAGCGCGGCCAGTGCGGGCGGTGGCGAATAGGGCAGGATCGGCAATCCCGCCAACACGTTCGCCGCCGATGCGGGCGAGCCGAACAGGAGGCGCGAGATCCAGGACATGCGAGAAAGCTATCCGCGAACTTTGTAGATCGTCAACAATGCCCTGTGGATAACTTTGTAGCTAACTCATAATAATAGGGGCAAAGGACTTCCCTGCACTGGGATCGGGGAGCTTGTAGAGCGCCGCCGCCGCGGCCTCCAATGGCGTGATGTCGAACTCAGGATCAGCGACTGGGGTGCCGAAGAGGACGGCTTTCCCGGACGTCCTCTTGACCGCACCGGCTGCGGCCTTGTCGAGAGGTTCCTGCTCCCAGTGGTGCACGTCGCCGTGACGCAGCCCGTTGAGGAGCTTGGTGTGTGCGACGCTCTTCTCTCCGAAGCGGATGAGTTGTGACTGCGGGCGGGGGCGGGCGTCGCGGTTGAGTTCCTGGATGATCGCCTTCTCCTGCGGGGAGTCGTCGTAGATGATCGGAAGGCGAAGTTGCTTCCAGTACTTCCAGAGGGTTGCAGCCATCCGGGCGTTGCCCTGCTGGTGATGGATGATTTTGATGCCGATGCGGGGGGCGCTGTCGTCGTCACCGTCGAGCGCCCAGGCGGCGCGAGCGAGGTCGCCCGCATCGTCAGGCAGGTACCACGCAATGGCGATGGACGCCCAGAGCCCGCCGGGATGGACGGCGAACGCGAGCGATAGCGGTGTGACTCCGGTGGGCACGGGGCCGCGTTCGGTGGTGTCGCTCCACTCGCCCCCGATGATGGTGTCGTTGCCCACAGCCTTGCCGAAGTGGCCGAGGTATTCCATCGAGAATCGAAGCCAGCCGAGGATGGCGAAGTTGCGGCGGATGGTGGCGAGGTTGGTGAGGCCGTCGAGTCCCGGGTGCAGTCGTTCGATGAGTTCACCGGCTCCGGATTCCCACGTCTCCAGCTTCTTTTCGTCCATATCGTCGGGTACGCCGTATCGGATGCGGCCCGCTGTGGGGTCGTGGAGGGTAGCCCAGAAGTGGGACCCGTCGCGGTACTTGCCACCGGTACCGGCGTAGACGAGCTGCGCGCCGGGGCGGGTGTCGAAGGACGGCACGACCGCGCCCACGATGTCATCCCACATCTCGGGCTCGGCCTCGCCGGACTCATCGAGCACGAGGATGTCATAGGCACCGGAGCGCACGTCATCGCCGTTGGGCGAGAGGATCGCGAGCTTAGACCCGTTGGCAAATTCAATGCCGAGGTTGCCGTTGCCTTCGGTCAGCTTCACGCCCATCGTTTTCTCGCGGTAGGTCTTGTCGCGCCACTTGCGGAGGATCGAGTCGCGCACGTCGAGCTTGAAGCGTTCACCCGCCTTCTTCGCGGTCGTGAGCATGGTGTAACCGGCCATGTAGACGGCGCGCATCCAGCACCGTCCGAGGAGGATGCACCACAGGCTCGTGGTCTTTGAGGAGCGGCGAGGTTCGAGGATCGCGTTGAGGAAGCTGGCCTCGTCGGGGCCGATGTCGTCCGGGTCAATGGGACCGCCCGTACCGATTACGTCGGCGGTTCGGAGCATCTGCGGCTGTAGGTTCCCGAGGAGCCCTCCAGGGACGATGCGACGGGGAACGAGCTCGTTGATAATCCATGCGCCAACCAGGAACTCGGCGCGAGACTGGTAGGTGCTGTGCAGGGTGGATTCGTCCAGGGGGTCGCGGCCGGAATCGCGAAGCTCGTTCCACGCATCCTCTTGGAGGAGGGGATGTTCGAAGACCTCTTCGGGTAGCTCCACTCCTGCCCAGTCCTGGGGGGGGATTTCGCTGCCGGAGGCGGTAGTTGTGACGCCGCTACTCAAAGAAGCGGCGTCGGATTCTTCGAACGTTGGTGCGATCAGACTGGCCATGTTGTCTCTTGGTTGGTCGGCACGTTGATGTGTCGGCGTGCGTTGGTGATGGATGCTCCCTCTCGCCCTCCAGCTGCACGGTTGCCGACGCACTGCGCCGTGCGGTGGCGGTGCTCGGGTGCAAGCTCGTTCAGTGCGGATGCGCGCGCGCCGGGCAGGTGCCCAACGTCGAACGGCTGGCCGGGTGCGATGGGTCGGCGGCAGCGCCAGCACGCGACACTACGCCCTGCTCGGTGTGCGGCGTGCACGCGCGAGCGGATGACCGGCGCGTTGCGTCGGTACTCGGGTGTCTGATGCTTGGCGCCCATCGGTCAGTGCCGCCCGTTGGCGAAGCGCCCGATGTAGATGGCTCGGTCAGTAAGCATGTTCTCTGCCGCGTTGATGAATGCGCGTGCCGCGTCCAGGTACTCCGGCCCGTCTTCGACGAGGCGCGTCCGTGCGCCGTCCAGTGTCCGTGCCGCGTCGTTGAGTGAGCGCGCGGTGTCCCGGAGCCCGAGGCTCTTGGCTTCGCCCCGGAGGTCGCGGGCTGAGTCCACGAGCGTGGTAAGGCGGTTGATGGTGGCTCGGCATGCGTGCGCCTCCCCCTTGGTCAAGATCATCGGTCGAGCCCGTCGGGGCATACACCGCAGTCGCACGGTCCCATGTGCTCGTACGGTCGTGCGCACAGGTGGACGCGGTGGCCCGCCCGCTGGCTCGTGACCCACGCTCGGGCGCACTCGCCGCTGCTCGCCATTGAGACCGCCTGCTCTGCCACGAAGACGGCACCGGCTGCGGATTCGCGAGCGATGCGCTTGCGTTCGCGAAGGTCGAACGCGATCCACAGGATCAGGATGGCGGCGAAGAGAAGGGCGACCCGCAGGGCCGGGAAGTTGTCTGGGGTGTTCATCTGCGTTGCTCCTTGGGCTGGTAGGTGGGGCCGAGGATTGCGCGTATCTCGGCGATGGTTGGCTGCTCGATGTGGTCACGGTCTTGGCGTCCGTCTTGCCGGTGGTGGCCGCAATTGCACCAACCGGATTCGAGGTAGTGGTGCGGATCGGTCATACGACCAGAACCTCTTCGTTGGCCCTGGCCTCCGAGCGGGTGACCTGGTAGCCGAATGCTTCGACTCCGGCGTGGTCGCGGATGACCTGCACAGCGTCGAAGATCGTGGCTTCGGGGTCGGTCAGCGTGACGTGGAAGTCGCGGTTCATGTCGTACATCCAGTAGTGCTTCATCATCGTCTTTTCGCTTTCTCGCGCGTTCAGGTACGTAGGAAGAGAGAGTTAGTTGGGTAAGAGGGTTCTAAGGGCGGTTCTTAGAGCGACAGCAGTTGTCACCCCTGGATGCCGGTTTCTGTCACCCCTGGATCGGTCAGGGGTGACTTAGGTGTCACCCCTGGTTTCAGGGCCTCCCCCTCTCTCCTCCGTGTACCGAAGCGCCGTCGTCAGCACGTCGTAGACAGTGGGCCGGTAGCGGGCGTCTAGGTGCTCCACCCACCGCTGGTCGCCTTCGCGAATGAGGTCGCACGCGCGAAGCTCTTTGATGGCTCGCTGGACGGTCCGCTCGGAGCATTCGAGGCGTTCGGCGATGGTCGAGACATGCGGGTAGGCTCCGTAGCCCAGATCGTCCGCTCGATCCGCCAGCTGGAGGAGCACCCGGAACGGCGTACCGTTGCAGACGCTGAGTGGGAGGTTTGCCGCCCAGATGTACGCGTTCAAGCTCATGTGCCCATAATTTCGACATGAGCACAACACGCCGACGCATTGAGCGCGGCGTGTCGAGATATTGGGCGCGCTACACTGAACGCATGAGCATGACAGTCACATGGACTCTTGGGGAACTTCTCGCGAAGGCGCGCAAGGATGCGGGCCTCGATCAGACTCAGCTGGCGGCGGCGGTCGGCGTCGCCCGCAACTCGCTCTCCAACTACGAGACGGGACGCTCGATGCCGCAGTTCGACGTGACAGCTCGAATCGCGGCGGCGTGCGGCGTGAGCCTCGAATGGCTCGCAACGGGCGTTAACGCAGAAACGGCCTCCACCGAAGTGGAAGCCGTTTCGTCACTGTCTCAACACAGTGTGCGCCCGAAGGGACTCGAACCCCTAACCTTCTGATCCGTAGTCAGATGCTCTATCCATTGAGCTACGGGCGCCCGGCCCGCTCAGCGGGCCGTAGAACAGCCTACAACAGTCCCGACGCGAAAGCGAAACGAGGCCTCAGTCGTCGGCCGATGCGGCCTTCTGCTGCTTCTTCCGCCTCTTGGCCTTGGCTCTCTGCTCCGAGGAGAGCGCCTGCAGGTCGACGAGCCGAAGGGCCTGCATCCGGGCCTCGCGCATGCGGTTGTAGTCGGGATCCTGGTCGGGGCGCATCCCCTCGACACGCAGTCGACGGTCGAGGTTGTGGCGCACGTCGGCCCAGGCCGCGCTCCTCGCCTCCTCGACGATGGCGGCGAGCTGCTCCCGGTCCTGCATGATCTCGCGCAGACGCACGGCGACGCCGGTGGACTGCTTGGCCCGACGGCGGAGGTTGCGCACATCGCGATCGCGGTAGTCGTGCGTTCCCACCGGGTCGGAATGCCGGCCCCTCGCCCGCTTGCGCAGGGCGGTGACGGTGGCCGCGGCTTCTTCCGACTCCTCTGCCATGGCACGGAGCGCCTCACGCGCGTCGTCGATGTACTTGTCCATGTCGAACACGCCGTCCTCGGCGATGGTGCCGATGAGGATGTGGTTCTTGACGGCCAGGCGCGCGGCAGCGGTCGCGATCGCGACGCCTTCGGCGATGGCATCCGCTGTCCGTCCCACCGGTACCTCCTCTCCTTGAGCGTACCGGTATCGATGCGGCCCGGTGTCGGCCAGAATGGTCGGAATCAGCATGCCCCAACCATCCGACATCCGCGGGTTCGCGCCCCGATCACGCCCTGCAGGAGACGCATGAAACACCTCGATCTCACCGGGGGCACCACCGTGATCACCGGAGGCGCCAACGGGATGGGCGCGGAGATCGCACGCCGGCTCGCTGCCCGAGGAACATCTCTCGCGCTGGTCGACCACGACACCGCGGCTCTTGCGAGGATCGCCGAGGAGCTGCACGACGCACGCGTGACCACGCACGTCGTCGACCTCCGCGACGACGACGCCGTCTTCGCAGCCGTGACGGACATCACCGCGTCGCACCCGCGGATCAATGCGCTGATCACGTGCGCCGGCTCCTCCATGCTCGGCGACATCGACCAGCTGACGATGGAGGAGATGCGCTGGCTCACCGACGTGAACCTCTGGGGCACCGTGTCCGTCACCAAGGCGCTCCTCCCCGCGCTCCGCGCCGCCCCTGCCGCCCACATCACCCATCTGGCGAGCGTCTACGCCCTCGCCGCCCCCGCCGGACGGATCCCCTACGCGGTGAGCAAATTCGCCGTCCGCGCCTTCTCGGAAGCACTGCGGCACGAGCTGGAGGGCACCTCTGTGACCGTCGGCGCCGTGTACCCGGCAGGGGTGCGCACCGGGATCATCCTGCACGGCCGCTATGCCGCGGCGATCGACCCGAAGGTCGCCGCCCGCGCCGCCGCCGCCCAGGCGGAGATGTACCACACCGAGCCCGCAGACGCGGCGGCGCGGATCATCCGCGCGACCGAACGACGGGCTGCACGGACCATGGTCGGCCGCGAGGCGCGCCTCATCGATGTGCTCACCCGTATCGCGCCGGCGTCGTACTGGCGTGTGATGCGGCGGCC
>NZ_QOAY01000139.1:25919-26278 GCF_003314775.1 Microbacterium sp. H6
GCCTCAGCGGACGACGCCCACCCAGATACCCGAGGCCCACGCCTGCTGATCGCCGTTGCAGCCGACCGATCCGGGATATCCCCGCACCACGGCCATGCAGTTGGCGAGGAACTCCGGGTCGCCGCCGAACAGCGACCCGTAGGCACCGGACGACGTGAGCGAGCCCCATACACGGAACTGATAGATGTGCGCGAGCTCGTGCGCCATCGCCCAGTTCAACCGGCCGGCGCCCCAGCTCGCGATGTCGGCGCGGTACTTGATGTACCCGTTGCTGTTCGCGCAGGCCGGGGCGTTTCCCCCCGCACAGGACGACGATTCGTAGAGCCCGACGCCTCCACCGCCGACGAGGTCGAGCGCCG
>NZ_QOAY01000203.1:0-321 GCF_003314775.1 Microbacterium sp. H6
GTGCTCGCCGAAGAACGGCACGAGCGCGGGGGAGTCGGCTCCGCGGACAGGGGTGTCGCCGTGCCCGGCTGCCGTGACCCGGTCGAGCGCCACGGCGAGGGCGGCGAGGGCGGCGAAGTGCGCGTCGACGTTCAGGCCGTCGTGCGCGAGCCAGGAGATGTGCTTCTCGACCAGGGCGAGAGCACGTGCCTCGTTCCCGGTGACGGCTGCGAACACGATGTTGTTGGCGACGATGCGCAGGTTGTCCGGGTTGTCCTTGGCGAGGCGGTAGCTGCGCAGGTGGGCTGTCTTCGCCTCCTCGAGACGTCCGGCGCGCAGATA
>NZ_QOAY01000203.1:338-16782 GCF_003314775.1 Microbacterium sp. H6
GGGAGCAGCACGCGGGACAGGGCGTGCTCCGGCTCTTCGCCGCAGGAGAAGCCGCCTTCGATCATCTCCTCTACCAACACGATCGCCTCGGCGTCGCGATCGGTGTCGGCGAAGAATCCGGCGAACTGGCTGCGTCCGCACGCGTCGCAGTGGCTGTGGTCGTCGCGCGGCGTGGCCTCGAGCTGCACGCGGAGCGCCTCGGCCTCGTCCATGCGTCCGGCATCCCAGGCGTCTTCGAAACGAGCCGTGAGCACCCCGCTGACGCCGAGGCCTGCGGCACGGTAGTGAGACTCCATGTCGTCGAGGACGGCGGCGATCTGCTCCTGGGAGAAGGCCGGAGAGGACCTCAGCGACGAGGCCATCCACTTGAACTGCCACATCAGATCGGCGCCGCCGTTGTCGAGGTCGGCGGGGAAGCGCTGCGGGTCCGCGTCGTGATGAGCGAGGCACCACGCGAACGAGTTCAGCATGACGTCGGTCGCACCGTTCATGTTCGCCGAGGCCGTCTGGCGCATCCTGGCCTCGTACTCGAGCCGCTCGTCGCCGATCTCCACCGCGAGGGCCACTGCCTCGGAGACCAGGGCCTGCTCTGCGGGACCCCAGGGAGTGCGATCGATCTCCTCGATCAGCTGCTGGAAGCGCTTCTTCGGACGTGCCATGGACAGAACCTTTCGGGAGGGTCAGCGGGCGTCGCCGAAGGGAAGGGTGTCTCCCTCCAGACCGGCCGAGAGCGAGACGAGGTCGGAGAGGGCGCTGGTCATCAGCGCCCGGTCGGCGTCGGCGAGCGGGTGATGCCCGGCCAGGAGAGCCTGGATGTAGAGCAGCTGCACGGTGCGAGCGAAGACCGCCTCATCCTGCACCCTCACCAGGGCGCGCACCACCCTGTTCGACCAGTTCAGGCACAGTCGGGCGCGCAGATCCTCCTCCCGGGCGGAGGACAGGGTCTGGTCGATGCGGTCGAGCACGCCACCCCAGAGCGATCCGGTGATGCCCTTGGTGCGGCCGCGGTCGATCGCCCTGAGCACCTCGGGGTCGGCCACGTAGAGGGCGGCGAGGTCGGGGCGATCGATGGATCGCACGACAACGGAGCAGTCGGACGCCGCGAGCACCGCACCGGCACGGGCTTCCAGCGCCACCGCGGAGTCGCGGTCGTCGAGGGGCGGCGGGTCGAGCCGGTCGAGTTCGCCCGTGACGTCCACCTGCTCGACGGTGACGTGGGGGTACAGGTCCGGCAGCATCCGGATGAGGTCGGAATCGTAGAGGTAGCCGCCGTTGACGAGCACCTCGTCTGCGGGAGAGATGCCTGCCACCTGCCGGAACTCGTCCACTGTCTGCGCGTACCTGATGTGCGGGTATCGCTCGACGAGGTCGCCGATGCGCATGGCGCCGTGCGTGGTCTCGACGGTCAGCCAGCGCGAGATGAAGTGGGAGAGCTCTTCGTCGTGGCGCACCAGCGACTTGAGCCCGACCTCGTGCACGGCGACGAACTGGGCGAGACGATGCGGTTCGCGCAGCCCCAGCTCCAGCACCCAGCGGCGGATCCCGGCGCCCAGCTGCTCGCGCACGCGCTCGAGGGCGGCGTCCTCGACGAGCGATTCCCTGCTCGCGGTCGGGGCGAGTCCGGTGGAGTCGACCACGGCCCGCACGAAGAAGGCCCAGTCGGGGAGCACGTCGTCGACGCGTTCGGAGAGCAGCATCCGGCCGAGGTACATGCGGGTCGCCTGGCGTGCGCCGGGCGGCGGGGCGAACGGCAGCACGTAGGCGAGGCCCCGGGTGCCCGTCGCCGGCTCGCTGAGCTCGATGACGTCGAGCGGACTCGCACCGAGAAGGTCGCGACCGAAGTCGACGGCGGCCTCGGGGTGCTGTGCGGCGTGCAGGAACGGGGCGTCCCTGGTGATGTCGACATCGCCGGCCGCGGTGTCGATCGTGACGCGCACGGGGAGGAACTCGCCGAACGTCGTGGCCAGCTCGCGCACGGCTGCGGGACGCAGCAGCTCGTCGGCGTCGAACCGCGGGACGAGATGCACGCTGGTCCCGATCGGCAGCTCCTCGTCGATCTCCGTCACCTGGAACGTGCCGTCCGCGCTCCCCGTCCACTCGACCGAAGCGCCGCCGCGGGCGCTGCGGGAGCGGATGACGATCGTGTCGGCGACCATGAAGCAGCTCAGCAGACCGATGCCGAATTGGCCGAGATAGTCGCTGCGCGGGAGGTCGAAGATGTCGCGCTTGGAGCTGCGTCCGACGGTCGCCAGCAGGTCGGCGACCTCGGCGGACGTCAACCCCACCCCGTCGTCGCGCAGCACGAACTCGCCGTTCTCCGCGGTCAGCGGAGTGATCCGGATGCGCCCGCCGCCGCCGTCGACCTCCCGGCGGGCGGTGATCGCATCGCGGGCGTTCTGCAACAGCTCCCGCAGGTACACGCGAGGACTGGAGTAGATGTGCCGGCTGAGCAGATCGACGACTCCGCGCAGATCCACCTGGAACTGCTGCACTTCAGCGCTCACCGGCGCTCCCTCCTCCTGCATACGCTCGCCGAGCCTAACAAGAACACGCCATCGTCATCCCGGTTCGGCGCCGCCGCATCGATGCCGTATGCTTGTGGGGCAGTTGTTCTCTGCATTCTTTCGCCGTGCCTGGGGTCTCCGGGTCGCAGTCGCGGTGGCAGGGTGGGGAGAGCACCCCGAGACCTCCCGGTCTCTAGGGCGGTAGCTCAATTGGCAGAGCAGCGGTCTCCAAAACCGCAGGTTGCAGGTTCGATTCCTGTCCGCCCTGCGCGTCAGCGCAACGCTGACACACGAAAGGTACATTCAGGATGGATCAGGACGAACCGCGCGGCGAGGTCGTCGCGGCCGGCGCCACCCGCGAGAAGAAGGGCAACCCCTTCTCCCGGTTCTTCGGGAGCATCGCCCTGTTCATCCGCCAGGTCATCGCCGAGCTCCGCAAGGTCGTCACCCCGACTCGCAAGGAGCTGTTCAAGTTCACCGGGGTGGTGCTCGTCTTCGTGATCATCGTCATGGGCATCGTCTACGGCTTGGACACGCTGTTCGCGTTCGTGACGCACTGGGTGTTCGGAATCCCTGGCTGATGACCCCCGCGGCTCGCGCCGCAGCTATGGAGAAGAAGCAAAGTGTCTGAACGATATTCCGACGACGCCGACTGGGCGACCGCCGCTGAGCAGTCCAGCGAGGAAGACGAGGCCCAGGAGGGCAACGTCCTCGCTGAGGAAGAGCTCTCGGTCACCTCGGCTGAGCACGTCGCCGTCCACGTCGAAGACGAGGACGGCGAAGAGGATGACGTGGTTGACACCGACATCGACATCGACGACCCGGAGGCGGACGCCATCGTGAACGACGCTCTCAACCTGGACGAAGCGGCTGAGTCCGAGGCCGCCGCCGAGGTTCTCAACGAATCCGTGGCCGAAGAGGTCGCCGAGCAGGAGGCGGAGGCGGCCGACGAGGTCACCCCGTACGACGGCCCCGACGTGAACGGTGAAGACGACCGTCCAGCGGGCGAGGACGCCGAGTCCGAGGACGACGCGGAGGAGGACCCGTACGAGGCCTTCCGCATGGACCTCCGCATGCTCCCGGGCAAGTGGTACGTCATCCACTCCTACGCCGGTTTCGAGCGCAAGGTCAAGGCCAACATCGAGCAGCGCAAGTCGACGCTCGAGGTCGAGGACGAGATCTACCAGGTCGAGGTCCCGATGGAAGACGTGGTCGAGATCAAGAACGGCCAGCGCAAGATGGTCACCCGCGTGCGCATCCCCGGCTACGTGCTGGTGCGCATGGAGCTCACGGAGGACACCTGGTCCGTCGTCCGCCACACGCCCGGTGTGACCGGCTTCGTGGGCAACGCCCACAACCCGACGCCGCTGCGCTTCGAGGAGGCCTTCAACATGCTGAAGTCGCTCGTCGAGGTCAAGGACGTGCCGACCGCCAAGAACATCGCGTCGAAGGGCGGCGTCGCCGTCGCTCGTCCGCTGCCCGCAGAGGTCGACTTCGAGGTCGGCGAGACCATCACGATCAAGGAGGGCTCGTTCGCGGGTCTTCCCGGTTCGATCAGCGAGATCAAGCCCGAGAGCGGCAAGCTCACGGTGCTCGTCTCCCTCTTCGAGCGCGAGACCCCGGTCGAGCTGTCGTTCGACCAGGTCACCAAGATGATCTGACACCCGTCAGCGAGAACGGCCGTCCCATTCGGGGCGGCCGTTCTGCGTTGGTACATCCGACCGGGGCAGGGGGATCCGGAGACGTCCGTCGCTGCGCTCCGGATCAGGTAGACTTGTGTGGTTTGTGCGACAGCCCGCATGGGTCCCTGAGCTTGTCGAAGGGCGCGCAGACGACCACGTTCCGGAAACGCCGGATCCGTGGGAGAAGCGGATGCTCCGGTATCCGATTCGATGAAAGGAAAGAGAATGGCACCGAAGAAGAAGGTGACCGGCCTGATCAAGCTTCAGATCAACGCCGGTGCAGCCAACCCGGCGCCGCCGATCGGCCCCGCGCTCGGTCAGCATGGCGTCAACATCATGGAGTTCTGCAAGGCGTACAACGCCGCGACCGAGTCGCAGCGCGGCAACGTCATCCCCGTCGAGATCACCGTCTACGAGGACCGCAGCTTCACCTTCGTCCTGAAGACCCCGCCCGCGGCGGAGCTCATCAAGAAGGCCGCAGGCGTCCCCAAGGGCTCTGCAACCCCGCACACCGTCAAGGTCGCGAAGATCACCAAGGACCAGGTCCGTCAGATCGCCGAGCAGAAGCAGGCCGACCTGAACGCGAACGACATCGAGGCCGCCTCGAAGATCATCGCCGGCACCGCCCGTTCCATGGGCATCACGGTCGAGGGCTGAGGAGAATAATCATGGCTACCAAGTCCAAGGCTTACAAGGCTGCCGCCGAGAAGATCGAGGCAGACCGTTTCTACACCCCGACCGAGGCCGTCGCCCTCGCGAAGGAGACCGGCTCGTCGAAGTTCGACTCGACCGTCGAGGTCGCGCTGAAGCTCGCCGTCGACCCCCGCAAGGCGGACCAGATGGTGCGCGGCACCGTCATCCTGCCCCACGGCACCGGTAAGACCGCCCGCGTCATCGTGTTCGCCACCGGCCCCGCAGCCGAGGCAGCGATCGCCGCAGGTGCAGATGAGGTCGGCGGCGCCGAGCTCATCCAGAAGGTCGCCGACGGTTGGACCAACTTCGACGCCGCCGTCTCCACCCCGGAGCTCATGGGCCAGGTCGGTCGTCTCGGAAAGGTGCTCGGACCCCGTGGTCTGATGCCGAACCCGAAGACCGGCACCGTGACCCCGAACCCGGCCAAGGCCGTCGAGGAGATCAAGGGCGGAAAGATCGAGTTCCGCGTCGACAAGCACGCCAACGTGCACTTCGTCGTCGGCAAGGCCTCCTTCACCGCCGAGCAGCTCGACGAGAACATCGGCGCAGCGCTCGAGGAGATCGTCCGCCTCAAGCCGTCGAGCTCGAAGGGCCGTTACATCCAGAAGGGTGCGGTGTCGACCACGTTCGGCCCCGGCATCCCGCTGGACGTCAACGCCATCTGAGTCTGACTCTCTGAAACGCCCCCGGGTCCGCCCGGGGGCGTTTCTGCGTCCCGTCGGAACCGCGAAACGCAACGTCATCGGATGCGGGGAACCGACATGCGCCACGTACTGTGGGGGAGTTCCCGTGACGGTCGCGTAAACTCGCACCGCGCTTCACACCCCAGGAGGGTTCATGTCCCGTCGTCTCATCGCCGTCACCGCACTCGTCGCCGCCGCCGCGGTCCTGACCGCCTGCAGCGGGTCCAGCACTCCCGCGAGCACCTCGGGCTCCGGTGAGAGCTCCGCGAGCTCGGAGTACGGCCTCGCGAAGGACGGCGTCCTCACCGTCGGTACGGAGGGCACGTATCGTCCCTTCAGTTTCCACGGCGACAACGGAGCGGGCGACCTGACCGGCTACGACGTGGAGATCATCGAGGCCGTCGCAGACAAGCTCGGCCTCGACGTGAAGTTCGAGGAGACCCAGTGGGATGCGATCTTCGCGGGGCTCGACGCCGGTCGGTTCGACGTGATCGCCAACCAGGTCACGATCAACGACGAGCGTGAGGCCAAGTACCTCTTCAGCACCCCGTACACCGTCTCTCCGGGCGTGATCGTCGTGGCCGAGGACGACGACTCGATCTCGTCCTTCGCCGATCTCAAGGGCAAGACCACCGCGCAGTCCCTCACCAGCAACTGGAACGACCTCGCCACCGAGTCCGGCGCCAAGGTCGAGGGTGTCGAGGGGTGGGCCCAGGCGGTCGAGTTGCTCCGCCAGGGCCGCGTCGACGCGACCATCAACGACAAGCTCACCTTCCTCGACTACGAGACCACCAACAGCCCGACCGGACTGAAGATCGCGGCCGAGACCGATGAGGCGGGCAAGTCGGCGTTCGCGTTCACCAAGGACAAGGAAGCTCTCGTCACGGCCGTCGACGGAGCGCTCGACGAGCTCCGCGCTGACGGCACCCTGGCGGAGATCAGCAAGAAGTACTTCGGCGAAGACGTCTCCCAGTAATCGATGGAGAGTCCCTGGCAGCTGTTCCTCGACTCGCTCGGGCCGATCGCCTGGGCGGGTCTGACAGCGACGGTGCCGCTCGCGCTGGCGTCGTTCTCCCTGGGGCTGATCATCGCCATCGGCATCGCGCTGATGAGGATCTCGGTGAACCCGATCCTCTCGGGCATCGCGCGGTTCTACATCTCGGTGATCCGCGGGACGCCGCTGCTGGTGCAGCTTTTCGTGATCTTCTACGGCATGCCGTCGATCGGGATCACGATCGACCCGTGGCCGAGCGCGATCATCGCGCTGTCGCTCAACGTCGGCGGCTACGGCGCCGAGGTGGTGCGTGCGGCCATCCTCTCGGTCCCGCAGGGGCAGTGGGAGGCGGCGTACACGGTGGGCATGAACCGCACCCGCACGCTCACCCGCATCATCCTGCCGCAGGCCGCGCGCGTGTCCGTCCCGCCGCTGTCGAACACCTTCATCTCGCTGGTCAAGGACACCTCGCTCGCGTCGCTGATCCTCGTCACCGAGCTGTTCAAGGTGGCGCAGCAGATCGCCTCGACGACGTACGAGTTCATGGTGCTGTACCTCGCTGCGGCGCTCGTCTACTGGGTGCTCTGCCTGGTGCTGTCGTTCGGCCAGAGCGCCCTCGAGAGGAGGCTCGACAGCCGTGTCGCGCACTGACAACACCGCAGAGGCTTTGCTCACCGCCCGCGGCCTGCGCAAGAGCTTCGGCGACAACGAGGTGCTCCGGGGGATCGACCTGACCCTGCACCGCGGAGAGGTCGTCGTGCTCATCGGGCCCAGCGGTTCCGGCAAGACCACGGTGCTGCGCGCCCTCAACGGTCTCGAGACGCCTGACGCCGGCACGATCGTGGTCGACGGCGGGCCCGAGATCGACTTCGCCCCCGCGGTGAAGCCCTCGCCCCGGGTGCAGAAGCAGAAGCGGCTCGCCCTGCGCGACCGGTCGGCGATGGTGTTCCAGCACCACAACCTGTTCCCGCACCTCACTGTCCTCGAGAACGTCATCGAGGGTCCGTGGCGCGTGCAGGGTCGACCGAGAGCCGAGGTCGTCGCCGAGGCGCTCATCCTCCTCGATCGCGTGGGTCTGGCCGACAAGTCTGACGCCCGGCCGCATCAGCTCTCCGGAGGACAGCAGCAGCGCGTCGGGATCGTGCGGGCGCTCGCGCTCAAGCCCGACCTGCTGCTGTTCGACGAGCCGACGAGCGCGCTGGATCCCGAGCTGGTGGGGGAGGTGCTGCTCGTCATCAAGGAGCTGGCGGACGAGAACTGGACCATGGCCGTGGTCACGCACGAGCTCAGCTTCGCGCGGGAAGCCGCGGATCACGTGCTGTTCATGGACGGCGGCGTCGTCGTCGAACAGGGCCCACCTGCCCAGCTCTTCAGTGCACCCACGCACGAGCGCACGCAGCGGTTCCTCACCCGCATCATGCGTCCTCTCGACGGTGCCTGAACTCCACGGTGCCTGAACTCCACGGTGCCTGAACTCCACGGTGCCTGAACTCCACCGTGCCTGAGCAGAGGCGCTGAGCCCGCGCGACCCTCGCCTCTGAGGTGGATCGGTGAGAGGATGCCCTCGTGGGCACCATCGACGACTATCTCGCGGACCTCGAACCGGCCGATCGGGCCGCGATCGATCGTGTCTACGCGGTCGCGCGTACGGAGGTGCCGGATGCGGAGCAGGGCAAGGGCTACGGGATGCCGGCGCTCGTGCACCACGGCAAGCCGCTGCTCTCGGTGATGCGGGCCAAGAAGCACATCGGCGTCTACCCGTTCAGTCCCGATGCTGTGGCGGCCGTCGCCGACGCGCTCGGGAACCACCCCGGAGCCAGCGTCGACAAGGGCACCATCCGGTTCCAGCCAGAGCATCCGATCCCGACCGAAGTGCTGGAGACTCTCGTCCGCGCGCGTCTCGCTCAGATCGACGCCTCCTGATCCGTCACGCTCCCAGCACGGGGAGGACGAGACTGATCGCGATCGAGATCATGACGGCGGCGATCAGGGCGTCGAGGATGCGCCACGACCGTGGGGTGCGCAGCCATCGTCCGAGATAGCGTGCCCCGAAGCCCAACGCGGTGAACCACAGCACGCTCGCGGCCATCGCCCCGACGGCGAAGAGCCAGCGCTGATCACCGTGGGTGGCCGCGATCGAACCGAGCATCAGCACCGTGTCGAGGTACACGTGCGGATTGAGCCAGGTGAGCGCGAGGGTGGTCAGGATGACCGGTGCCAGCCGTGTGCGGGTCATCGTGGGCGTCGTGCCTCCCGCGGTCGGGGCGCGGAGTGACGCGGAGTCCGCCGCGTCGACGTCGAGCTCCTCGCCGCCCCGCCAGGCCCTCCGCGCGGCGAGTACTCCGTAGGTGAGCAGGAACAGCGCGCCCGCCCATCGGGCGACCACGACCAGCCAGGGTGCGGCGGAGATCACGAAGCCGAGGCCGGCGACACCCGCGGCGATCAGCGCTGCATCGGAGAGCGCGCAGATGATCACCACGGCCAGGACGTGCTCGCGACGGATTCCCTGACGCAGCACGAACACGTTCTGCGCGCCGATGGCGACGATGAGGGAGAGGCCGAGTCCGAGGCCGGCGAGATTCGTGAGCATGTGTCCAGCGTAGAAACGGACACACATGAAGAGAAGCGAAGATTCCTACGGAACCATTAGCCTGGCTTATGTGCGTATCGACCCGGAACTCGCGAACACCCTCGCCGCGATCGTCGATGAGGGAACGCTGGACGCGGCTTCGAGGCGTCTGCAGATCACGCCGTCCGCGGTGAGCCAGCGTTTGAAGACCCTCGAGCAGCAGCTCGGCCGCATCCTGGTGGTGCGCACCAAACCCGCACGCCTGACCGAGGCGGGGGAGGCCGTCGTCCGTCTGGCCAGACAGATCTCCCTGCTGGAGCATGACGCGCTCGCGGGGGTGGGCATCGACGACCCGGACGGCTCTCCACGCATCACGGTGCCTCTCGCGGTGAACGCCGACTCGATGGCGACGTGGTTCCTGGCCCCGCTCGCGCGACTCTCCGCACGGCACGACATCGACTTCGACCTGCATCGCGACGATCAGAACTTCACGGCCCGCCTGCTCGAATCGGGCGCGGTGATGGCGGCCGTCACGAGCGAGGAGACCCCCGTCACCGGCTGCTCCGTGTCACCGCTCGGGGTGCTCGAGTATCGCGCGATGGCCGAGCGGGAGTTCGCCGCACGCTGGTTCCCCGACGGGGCGACCTCGTCGGCGCTGGCCGGAGCGCCGTTCGTCGACTTCGACCGCAGGGACACCCTGCAACATGAATGGCTCAGGGCGATGTCGGTCGAGCAGGCGGGCGTCCCGCGTCATTACGTTCCGGCGTCACACGACTACGCGCTGGCGGTCGCTCTGGGGCTCGGGTGGGGCATGGTGCCGGTGCTGCAGGATTCGGGTGGACTCGTGCCCCTGGGCGGCCCCGTGCTTCGGGTGCAGCTCTACTGGCAGCAGTGGAACCTGCGATCGGAGCTGCTCGACACGATCGCCGCTGAGGTCGCGGACGAGGCTCGACGGGTGCTCGGGGCTCCTTCGCTCAGTCGGCCGCGCTCGTCCGCGGCGTCACCCCGGCCCCGAGGGCGTGCAGCAGCCGGGTGAGGTTCCCGATGTCCGCGAGGCTCCACTCCTGGAGCGTGCGCAGCAGCATGCCCTCCTGCGGAAGTCGGGCTGCGGACAGCCTCTCCGTGCCGAGCGGCGTGAGCTCGAGCAGGGAGGAGCGTCCGTCGGCGGGGTCGGCCGTGCGTTCGATGAGACCGAGGTCCTCCAGCTCACGCACCGTCCGACTCACCTGTCCCTTGTCCATGAGCATCCGCTCGGACAGTGCGGACACGGTCACCTGTTCGCACCGTGCGATCGTGGTGAAGATCTTGTAGGCGCCTGGCAGCAGCCCAGGGCTCACACGGTTCGCGTTCTCGGTGATCACGCGGCGGAAGTGCGTGATCAGCTCACCGAACTCCGCCTCGAGGGCGCGGACCGCTTCGGCCCGCGCCTCCGGGGTGTCGGCGTCGTCCGCGGTGTGGGCGGTGCCGGGGGTGTAGTCAGCGTCGGACATCGGACGAGGCGTCTCCATGGTCGTCGGCGCGATGGATGACGCCCACCGCGCCGGTCGTCGGAGCGCCGGAGAGTGCCTCCGCGTCGGCGATCGCGACGTCGGATGCCTCTGCCGCACGGCCGTCGTCCTCCTTCGCGGCATCCGCGTGGGCGCGCTCGGTCGTCGTCATCGTGGTCAGCGGGCGGTTCGGCAGGAACAGGATCGCCACAAGGCTGATCACGGCGAGCGGAATGCCGATCAGGAACGCGTGCGAGATCGCCTGCGCGTAGAAATCCTCGATGATCGAGCGCACCGGTTCGGGGAGCAGGCGCACCTCCGGCAGTGTTCCGCTGGACAGCTGGGCTGCGACCTCCGCACCCTTGTCACCCAGTTGAGCGATCGCTGCTCCGATGCGCTCCTTGCCGTCGCTGAACAGACCGGTGAGGCTGTTCGCGAGCACGGCACCCATCACCGAGACGCCGATCGTGCCGCCGAGGCTGCGGAAGAAGGTCACACCGGAGCTCGCGACGCCCATCTCGCTGGGCTTGGCGACGTTCTGCACGATGAGCACGAGGTTCTGCATCGTCATGCCGACGCCGGCGCCCATCACGAACATGTAGATCGAGACGAGGGCGAAGTTCGTGTCGTAGTGCAGGGTCGACAGCATCACCGATCCGGCGATCAGCAGCACGGAGCCCAGGATCAGGTAGCCCTTCCACCTGCCGAACCGCGTGACGAGCTGGCCGATGACCATCGAGGCGATCAGGAGCCCTGCCATCATCGGGAGGGTCATGAGCCCGGCCTCGGTCGGTGTGGCGCCACGGGACAGCTGCATGTACTGCGCGAGGTACACCGAGGTGCCGAACATCGCGACGCCGATCGAGATCGACGCGAGCACCGAGAGGATGAAGGTGCGACCGCGGAAGAGCGTGAGCGGGATCAGCGGTTCGCGCACCCGGAGTTCCACGATGATGAAGGCGATGGCCGAGACGATCGCTCCGCCGACCATGAGCACGGTCTCCGTGCTCCACCAGTCGAAGGTCGATCCCGCGTTGGTGATCCAGATGAGGATCAGTGAGACGGCCGCGGAGAGCAGCACGATGCCGACGTAGTCGATCGAGACCTTGCGGGTGCGTTCGGTGCTGATATGGAGCGTCTTCTGCAGGATGATGAGGGCGGCGACCGCGAAAGGCAGGGCGACGAAGAAGTTCCATCGCCAGTTCGCGACATCGGTGATCCATCCGCCGAGCAGCGGGCCGCCCACCGTCGCGACGGCCATCACGGCGCCGAACAGGCCCATGTACCGGCCGCGCTCGCGGGGGCTGATGATGTCGGCCATGATCACCTGGCTGAGGGCCGCGAGTCCGCCGCCGCCGATGCCCTGGATGGCACGGAACGCGATGAGCGTGTTGGTGTCCTGCGCGAAGCCGGCGGCAGCCGTCGCGCCGACGAAGACGACGATGGCGATCTGGATCAGCAGCTTGCGGTTGAAGAGATCCGCGAGCTTGCCCCAGATGGGCGTCGAGATGGCGGTGGTGAGCAGAGTCGCGGTGATGACCCATGTGTAGGCGGCCTGGTCGCCGCCGAGGTCGTGCACGATGACCGGCATGGAGGTGGAGACCACCGTGGTGGCGATCATCGAGACGAACATGCCGAGCAGGAGGCCGGTGAGGGCTTCGAGCACCTGGCGATGCGTCATCTTGACAGGAGAATCCGGGGTCATGCCTGACCTTTCGCAGAGAGAAGGAGGGGATGCTGCGACCGCTCTGGCGCGCGCGAGATGGTTGAACTGCGTCAACTATACGCTGGTCGTTGATATAGATCAACGATTACCGGAGGTCTCTCCACTCTGCGCGGGATGAGCGAATCTCCTGCGCGAAATCGCCTTGTTCTGCGGATGGGGCGGGGAGAGGATGGCGCAAACGCGCGGATGCGGGGTCGTTGAGGGGGACCGGAACAGAGGCATTCACGCGGTTCTCGAAGTTCCTGAGGGGGAAACGACATGGCAACCAAGGCAACCCAGCGCAAGGTCCTCGCGGTACTGGCGGGAGGGCTCGTGCTCGGCATCGGCACAGCGGTGACGCTCGCGGTGTGGAACGACTCCGAGTTCGCGAACGGCACGTTCACCGCCGGCGCCTTCAACCTCCAAGGATCGACGGACGGCACCACGTATGCCGACCACAACTCCGCAGGCAGTGCAGCCACGCTCGCGTTCACGCTCCCCGCCGGGCTGGTGGGGAACATGTCTCCGACGAGCTCGGTGTACGCCGGATTCTGGGTGCGTCTGGCCGGCGGGACGACGACGGCAGCCAATCTCGTCGCCGACGGCACGACCGCCGACCCCGCAGCGAGCTCCAACACCGGACACCTGTCCTATTCGATCTATCAGCTCGCACCCGGCGCGACCTGCAACGCGGCGAGTGCCACCGGAACGCCGATCGCGACCGGAGCGACGCTCGACGCGCAGACCGGTGCGACGCAGGTGACGCTCGCCGTCGGCAGCCCCACGACAGCTCCCGGTACGGCCGTGCAACTCTGCTTCAAAGTGACGGCGGATGCGTCGCTGACGCCGAGCCTGGTGACCAACGCCACCTGGAAGTTCACGGCCACGTCGACGAGCTGAGTACGTGATGGTCACCCGCAGAGATGTGCGGGAGGGGCGGAGACTTCGATCGCGTCGACTGCGAGCCGTTCTCGCGGGAGGGCTCGTGCTCGGCATCGGCGCCGCCGCCACACTCGCCGCCTGGAACGACTCCGAGTACGGAACAGCGAACTTCACCGCGGGCCGGTTCGACATCGTCGGAGCCGTCGATGGAGCCACGTTCTCGAGCCACGCGACCACCGGCGCGGCCGCGACCCTGAACTTCCAGCTCGCTCCGACCGCCATGGCGCCGGGCAATTCCACCTATGCGTTGTTCAGCGTCAAGACAGCGAACCCGTCCGTTGCAGGAACCCTGCAGCTGTCGGCGGGGACTCCGGGGGGAACGGGACTCGCCGCCTATCTCACCTACGGAGTGCGAACGATCGCCGGTACCACCTGCAACGCGACCACGTACGCGGCCGGGACCGCGGTCGTGGCTGACGGATCGGCGCTCACCGCTGGCGGATCCGCGACGCAGGTCGTCACCGCGAACGGTTCCGCACAAGTGAACTACTGCTTCGCCGTCACGCTCCCGCTCACCGCTGCAAACGCGGCGCAGGGCCTGACGATGACGCAGACCTGGCAGTTCCTCGGGACGTCGTCGTAGCAGCGATGCCAGGGAGAGGACGAGCACATGACGACCCCCACACGGCGGAGCCTGAGGGAGGACAAGACGTCCCTCGCCGCGGTCGAACCCCACGCGACCGCGGCGAGGGTACATTCCCGGATACGACCGGGGCGCGTGATCGGCGACGTGCTGCTCTGGGCGGCGGCGATCGCCGGCGCCGTCTGCATCCTGCTCGTCGTGCTCGCCTTCACGGCGCAGATCACGCTCATCATGTTCCGCACCGGCTCCATGTCGCCCACGATCCCCGCCGGTTCCGTCGCGGTGGTGCAGCGCGTGCCCGCGAGCGAGGTGGTCGTCGGTGATGTGGTCACGGTCGACCGCGAGGGGGAGCTTCCCGTCACCCACCGCGTCACCTCCGTCGTCGCGGGTGCGAGTGCGCCGGAGCGGGTGATCACGATGCGAGGGGATGCGAACGAGGCGGAGGATCCCTTCCCGTACACGGTCTCCTCGGTCAGGAAGGTGGTCTTCGCGGTTCCGGGGGTCGCGTCGATCATCGCCGGGATGGGCAATCCGATGGTGCTGGGAGTCCTGACCGTCGCGGCGACGTCGCTCGTCGTATGGGCCTTCTGGCCGCGCGAGCAGCGCCGAGCCGCTCGCGATCCCGACGGGAACGGCCCATGAGGCGCGCGCTCGCCGCGGTCCTGCTCGTTGTCGCCGTGATCGTGACGCCGGGTGCGGCCTGGGCGGCGCCCACGACACAGGTCATCCAGGGATCCGTTCTCCGTCTGGTCTCCGTCGCGGACTGGGCAGCGGCAGGCAGCCTGTTGCCGGGGCAGCCGGTGCAGTGGGACATCGAGGTGAGTGCTGACGCGCCGGATCCGGGAGTCATCGGGATCGCGGTGAGCGCGACAGGCGAAGCACACCTGCTCCTGGACATCTCGACGTGCGCGGAGGCATGGACGGAGAGCGGATGTCCGGTGGACGCGACGGTCCTGCGCACACGGTGGGACATCCCGCGCGACGGCGTCGAGGTTCCGCTTCTGCAGGTCGCCGATACCGAGACGACACACCTCCGCCTCGCCATCGTCCTCGATCCCGCGGGCGGTTCGGGCGCCGGCAGCACCGATGTCCGCGTGCATGCGCAGGGCGCGGGGGAGACGGTGGTCGCGGGGTCCGACGGTGCCCTGGCGACGACGGGACTTCCCTCCGCGGCGCCGTGGATCGTCGGAGCCGGTGCCGGCCTCATCGGGTCCGGTGCCGTGCTGGTGCTCCGCCGTCGACGCGCTGCTTCGGGGCAGGGGGTGCGAGATGAGGTCTCGTGAGCGTGCACGGATCCTCGCCGGAGTCGTCGGCCTCGCGGTGCTCCTCGGCGTCGCCTCGTCTCCGTCGGTGCAGATGACCGATGCCGCCTTCACCGGCAGCGAGTACGCGACGCGATCGTTCACGGCGTCGACGTTGGCGACTCCGGTGGTGACCTCGTGCACGGTCACGAGTTTTCTCGGCACGTTCACCGGCTTCACGATCACCTGGACCTCGCCGTACCTGACGGTGCAGCAGCGGCTGTCGATCAACAACGTCGTCGTCGACAACAGCAACGTCACGCAGAGCGGCTCCGGCCCGTACACCTACTCGTCGACGATCAGCTCCGGGCTTCTGAACACGCTCCTCGGAAGCCTGCTGGGGTCGACGAACACCGTCAAGGTCGAGAGCATCTACGCGGGAACGTCGTGGGTGTCACCGGCGGCGACGCGCACACTGGCGGTCGGCGGTCTGCTGGGCCTCGGTGGCAACAACACCTGCACCTGAGGACGGCGGACGCAGGGCGGGAGTCAGTCGTGCCGGGTGAGTCGTGCCGGTCGGTGAACTCGTCGGTCGGCGAACTCGTCAGTCGGTGAACTCGTCAGTCGGCGAGGGCCAGAGCACGGAAGGCGTCGCGCTCTCGAAGCTGCTCTCGGCGGCTGGCGGCGGCGTCCACGATCCGGTTCGGAACCTGCTGGCCTGTGGTGCGGCGGTAGAGCTCATCGATGAGGTCGGTGGCGAGTCCGACGAGCTTGGCGATCTCGCGGTCGTCGCGGTCGATCCACACACAGCGCGGCTCGTCGTGGATCGGCGCGAAGTCGACGTGCTCCTCCCACACGAACAGCGTGCGCTCGGCGCCGAGGACGTGCTGCTGCCACCAGATCTGACGGAGGTAGGTGCGCGGGATGCCGCGGAAAGGCTTGTTCGTGGTCTTGATCTCGGCGAGCTTCACGCGCCCGTCCGCGTCGACCGCGATGCCGTCGGGTGTGGCGAGATGACGATGCTCGACTTCGGCGCGGAACAGCGCGGACGAGGGGAGGATGCCGTGGGTGGCCGCCACCCAGGCCGCGATCTCGGGTTCGCGTCGGCGGCCGTGATCCGTGTACGCGTTGCCGCCGAAGCGGGGTCCGCCACCGAGTTTCGAGTCCGCCGCCCTGGCGATCGACTTCTCGGAGGTGAGTCCGGCCACGTCGGTCGCCGTGATGCCCCGGGATCGAGCTCTCAACCAGGCCACGCGGTCACGGGAATCCGCGACGATGCGTGCAGAGAGTTCCGGGGTCACCCTTCGACCCTAACCCCGCCCGCCGACCCTCTCCGCCCTCACACGCCGCCCCCCCCCCCC
>NZ_QOAY01000203.1:16896-18357 GCF_003314775.1 Microbacterium sp. H6
CGCAGTCGCTCGGGGGCATGGGTCTCGACGATAGGCATGGGTCCGGGGACTGCCAGGTAGGCAGGTGCACCGCCGACTGTTGTTCTGCACAGCGTGGATATGAAGCGAGTTGTCCGCACTTCCGGCAAGCGCTGGTCATCGCAGTGTGGATGGGCTGCGGGAAGGGTGAGGATCGAGTGCATGCGCAGGACCATCACCATCGAGGAAGCGCGCCGGCTCCTTCTCGCCAGAAGCGATGTGCTCGCTCGAGGGGTGACGGAGCGCGAGCTCCGGGCCATGGTCGACGACGGCTCGATCGTGCGAGTGCGTCGCGGCTGGTACGCGGATTCAGTGGAGTGGGAGCAGCTCTGGGACGAGAGTCGTCATCTGTTGAAGGTGCTCGCCGTGCACCGGGAATCCGCCGGTAGCCGTGCCACATTCTGCTTCGCTTCGGCGGCCGTCATCCACGGGCTTCCGCTCTATCGGACCTCGCCGACCCACGTTCACGCTGTTCTCGGTCCGACGAGTCGCAGCAGAGTGCAGTGGGGTGTCGCGAGGCACGATCTCACTCTCCGCGATAGCGACCTCGTGGAAGTCGAAGGCATCAGATGCACCTCGCTCGAGAGGACCGTGCTCGATCTGGCATGCCGGCTCACGCCCGAAGCGGCGATCGCCGTCGCCGACGCGGCGCTACGGCGAATGGCGGTCCGGCGACACGACCAGGACCATACGGCCGCCGCAGAGTGGCGGAGTGAACTCGGGAGGCGGGCGCAAACCCTCTCGAACCGTGGCATCCGTCAGGCCCGAGAGGTGATCGCGTTCTCAGATGGCCGCGCTCAGCTGCCCGGAGAGAGCGTGAGTCGTCTGCACCTTCACCGTCTCGGGTTCACCGAGGTCGATCTGCAGTCGCGCGTCACCGGACCGCACGGCGAGGAGTACTCGCTCGACTTCGCCTTTCGGGGAGCGCGGACGTTCGGCGAGTTCGACGGGCGAGGAAAGTACCTCGATCCGACGTTGCGCACAGGGATGTCGGCGGAGGCCGTGGTGCTCGCGGAGAAGCGTCGGGAGGATGCGATCCGCGGGGTCACAGGGTGGCGGATCGTCCGCTGGGGATCCGAGGACATCGTCACGTCGGATGCTCTCGGTGCGCGGCTCCGTGCGTTCGGCCTCCGCCCCTGACGCACGCTGCACTCGTGCTCGCCGAGCCCCCGTGTGTCACCGAGACCCACGCTCATCGCCCAGACCCATGTTCGGACGCGCATCCAGGTGTGGGTCTCGGTGGGGTGCGTGGGTCTCGGTGGGAGTGCGCCCGTCCTCACGCCATCTCATCGCCCAGACCCACGCTCATCGCCCAGACCCACGCTCTAACGCGCATCCGAGGGTGGGTCTCGATACGGAACGTGGGTCTCGGCGGAGACGAGGGGGTGAGGGGGGGGGAGGAGGACGGGGGAGGGGAGATTTGGGGGGATTTGGGGGGAGAGG
>NZ_QOAY01000203.1:18450-36465 GCF_003314775.1 Microbacterium sp. H6
GAAGCTCTGCATCGCAGGGGCCCGCGCAGGACACGAACTTTCCAAAGCTCCGTGCGCTTGCGCCGGAGCTTTTCTCTTTGCAGGTGGTCCAGGTCGGCGCCTCACCACCGTGCGGCGCCTCGTACACACCAAGGAGTGACCATGGCGCAGAAGGATGCATCGGTCGCCGAGCTCACGAAGTCATTCGAGAACTCGACTGCCGTTCTGCTGACCGAGTACCGCGGTCTGACGGTTGCCCAGCTCAAGGAGCTGCGCAACAGCATCCGTCAGGACGCTGAGTACGCCGTGGTGAAGAACACGCTGACCAAGATCGCCGCCAACAAGGCTGGCATCTCCGCGCTGGACGACGACCTCAAGGGTCCGTCGGCCGTCGCGTTCGTGCACGGTGACTTCGTCGCCACCGCCAAGGCTCTGCGTGACTTCGCCAAGGCCAACCCGCTTCTCGTGATCAAGTCCGGCATCTTCGAGGGCAACGCCCTCACCGCGGACGAGGTCAACAAGTACGCCGCGCTGGAGAGCCGTGAGGTTCTGCTGGCGAAGGCTGCGGGCATGATGAAGGCGACGATGGGCAAGGCTGCCGCCACCATCGATGCTCTTCGCGAAAAGCTGGAGACCGCAGAGGCCGCGTAAGCGACCGGCGATCTCGTCTACAAACCCCATCTATCTAGGAGATACATCATGGCGAAGCTTTCCACCGAGGAACTGCTCGAGCAGTTCGCCGGCCTGACCCTCATCGAGCTCAACGAGTTCGTGAAGGCGTTCGAGGAGAAGTTCGAGGTCACCGCTGCTGCTCCCGTCGCCGTCGCCGGTGCTGCGGGTGGCGCAGGCGCTGCTGAGGCTGAGGAAGAGAAGGACTCCTTCGACGTCATCCTCGAGGCCGCTGGCGACAAGAAGATCCAGGTCATCAAGACCGTCCGCGAGCTCACCTCGCTGGGTCTCGGCGAGGCCAAGGCTGTCGTCGACGGTGCCCCGAAGGCCGTCCTTGAGGGCGCCAACAAGGAGACCGCCGACAAGGCCAAGGCTGCTCTCGAAGAGGCAGGCGCAACGGTTACCCTCAAGTAATCGCGACGCTCACGCGTTTCTGATCGAAGGCCCCGGGTTCGCCCGGGGCCTTCGTGCATTCCATGGCCGTGCATTCCATGGCCGTGCATTCCATGGCCGTGCATTCCATGGCCGTGCATTCCATGGCCGTGCATTCCATGGCTGCGCGTTCCCGGCGTTCCACACGTTCCCGGTCGCCCGCACCGATGTCCGTCGAGGAGTCCCACCGGCCTCGACGCCGCGATGTCGTCGCCCTGCGAGCTCAGCGCGGGGGAGCGGTCGAACTGCGCACGACCAGGGCGGATGGCGCGTCGACGCGTTCGAGCGGAGCGTCGGGATCCTCCATCTGTCTGGTCAACAGACGCACTGCCTCGTTCCCCTGATCACGCGGCGACTGGCCGATCGTGGTCAGCGCGAACATGTCCGCGTGTTCGTGATCGTCGACTCCGACGACGCTGAGCTCCGTCGGAACGGCGATCCCCAGACGTCTGGCCGCGATGATCGCGCCGATCGCGGCCTCGTCGCACACTCCGACGATCGCGGTCGGGCGTCGGCGTCTGTCGCCGAGCAGTCCGGCCGCAGCCGTATAGCCGCCGGGCATGGTCGGGGCCGCGCCGGCGATGCGGGCGTGCGCCGAGAGACCAGCGGCCCGCAGGGCGCCACGATAGCCGTCGAGTCGCTGTGCATCGCCGAAGCTCAGCTCCGCGGCATCCGTCGATCCGCCGACGAAGGCGATGTCGGTGTGCCCGAGCTCGATGAGATGCTCGGTGGCGATACGCGCGGCGGCGGTGTCGTCGATGGACACGGCGCTCGACCCCTCGCTGTAGGGCCCCACGCTGACGAGGGGGCGCCCCGCCTGCTGCAGTCGCTCGAGTTCACGGGCGCTCGGTTGGATGCCGACCGCGATGATGCCGTCGAAGCGGCGCCCGGGGAGGATGCTCTCGAACAGCCGCTCCCTGGTCTTCGAGCCCTCGGGCACGCCGTACAGCGACAGGTCGTAGTCCAGAGCGAAGAGCGACTCCTGCACTCCGGCGAGCAGTTCGGCGAAGAACCATCGGTCCACCGGGGGCATGACCACTCCCACGGTGCGGGTGCGCCCCGTCGCCAGGCTTGTCGCGGACGAATGGGCGACGTAGGAGAGTTCGCGCGCAGCGTCCGCGACGCGCTGCCTGGTTGTTGTCGACACGTATCCGCGGCCGCTCAGGGCGCGGCTCGCGGTGGCCTTCGACACGCCAGCACGTGACGCGACGTCCGCGATCGTGCTCATCGGTCCTCCTCGACCTGATCACGCGGCTGCGTGGACCCGGCGCAGGGTGCGCGCCGCGTCACAGCGTAGCCGCCGGCACGCGAAAAAGGAACCGGTTCCAGGCGTTCGGCGAGGGAGCGCTCCCATGTGTGTGATGCGAGCACCGCGAATGGTTGCGAGCTTGTGACCCTAGCGTGTTGTGCGGTGATGCTGATCGCCAGTAGGTTGGCCTGGAATCGGTTCCCTAACGATGCCCCGGGGTGGCGTCGCACCAGCCGGGAACCTGTACTCGAAGAGGAGAATTCACATGACTCTGTCACAGCGTTCCCGGCGTTACGCGCCGCTCGCCCTGCTGGGGGTCGCGGGCATCGCGCTCGCCGGATGCGGGGCTCCCGGTGGAGCACCGAGCACCGGCGGAGGAGACGGAGGCGACGCCACCGTCACGATCTACGGCACGATCGTCGACGATGAGGCGAAGCTCCTCCAGGAGTCCTGGAAGGACTGGGCCGACGAGAACGGCATCACGATCAAGTACGAGGGCAGCCAGGACTTCGAGACGCAGCTCGGCACCCGCGCACAGGGCGGCAACCCGCCGGACATCGCGATCTTCCCGCAGCCGGGCCTGTTCGCCGACTTCGCCGACCGCGACTACCTGAAGCCCGCTCCGGAAGCGGTCGAGAAGAACGCCAACGAGTACTGGACCGAGGACTGGGTCAACTACGGCACGGTCGACGGCACCTTCTACGGCGCTCCGCTCATGGCCAACGTCAAGGGGTGGATCTGGTACTCGCCCGCGAAGTTCAAGGAATGGGGCGTCGAGGTTCCGACCACGCTCGATGAGATGAGCGCCCTCACCGACAAGATCCAGGCTGCGACGGGCACGCCCGCCTGGTGCGCCGGCTTCGAGTCGGGCACCGCGACCGGATGGCCGGGAACGGACTGGGTCGAGGACTACGTGCTGCGTCAGTCCGGTCCGGAGGTCTACGACCAGTGGGTCACCAACGAGGTCAAGTTCACCGACCCGCAGATCAAGCAGGCGTTCGACTCGGTCGGCGAGGTCCTGCTGAACCCGGCCAACGTCAACGCCGGCTTCGGTGACGTCCGCTCGATCAACTCCACCGCGTTCGGTGACGTCGCTCCCAAGCTCGCCGCCGGCGAGTGCGCGCTGACGCACCAGGCCTCGTTCCTCTCGGGCTTCTTCCCCGACGGCACGACGGTCGCAGAGGACGGCGACGTCTGGGCGTTCATGCTCCCGGGTGAGAGCGCCGACGACAAGGCCGTGACCGGTGCCGGTGAGATCGTCGGAGCGTTCACCGACTCCGAGGCCACCCAGAAGGTGCTCGAGTACCTCTCGAGCCCTGAGTGGGCGAACAGCCGCGTCAGCCTCGGCGGCGTGACCTCGGCCAACAACGGCCTCGACCCGGCGAACGCGAAGGACCCGATCCTGCAGGAGACCATCAAGATCCTTCAGGACCCGGACACCACCTTCCGCTTCGACGCGTCCGACCTGATGCCGGGTGCCGTCGGCGCCGGCACGTTCTGGAAGGGCATCGTGGCCTGGGTCAACGGCACGCCGACGGACGACGTCCTCACGCAGATCCAGACGGGCTGGCCCGCCAGCTGATAGACGAGGAGGGCTGCCCTCTGGGAGGCAGCCCTCCTCATCTCTCGACGCCGCACGCCGATGCGCGGTCGTCGTTACGCTCCGCGTGATGAAGGGGAATCCGTGAACGCGACTATTTTCTTCCAGTGGATCGGCTCGCTCCCGCCGATCCTGCAGGCGGTCGCCGTCGTCATCGCTTTCGCGGTGGTCGTGGCGCTCATCCTGTTCCTCGTGGACATCGCTCCACGCAGGGGAGCGCTCTACACCGGCATCCGGCTGGCGATGTGCCTGCTCATCCCGTTCGCCGTGATGTGGTTCTTCAACTCCTACTACTGGGCGATGGGAGTGGCGGTCGCGGTCGGGGCGCTGTTCTTCTGGCTCGACTATCGATCACGCGACGGCGCCGGCTATCTGATCCAGCTCGTCGCCTTCATGGCACCAGCCATCCTGCTGCTGCTGGTCGGCCTGATCCTGCCGTCCATCCAGACGATGTACTCGTCGTTCCTGAACTCGTCGGGGAAGGACTTCGTCGGGTTCGCCAACTACCTGTGGATCTTCACGCAGTCCGATGGCATCACCTCGGTCGTCAACACGATCATCTGGGTGCTGCTCGTTCCGACCGTGTCGACCATCGTCGGTCTCGCCTACGCGGTGTTCATCGACCGCACCCGCGGCGAGAAGATCTACAAGGTCCTCGTGTTCATGCCCATGGCGATCTCCTTCGTCGGGGCTGGCATCATCTGGCGGTTCATGTACGAGTACCGCGGCCCCCAGTTCGAGCAGATCGGTCTGCTCAACCAGATCATGGTGTGGTTCGGCGGTGAGCCGCAGCAGTGGCTGCTGAACGAGCCGTGGAACACGCTGTTCCTGATCGTGGTGCTCATCTGGGTGCAGACCGGTTTCGCCATGGTGCTGCTGTCCGCGTCGATCAAGGGCGTGCCGCAGGAACTGCTCGAAGCGGCGGAGCTCGACGGTGCGAATGCCTGGGAGCGCTTCATCTCGGTGACGATCCCCTCCATCCGCCCCGCACTGATCGTGGTGCTGACGACGATCTCGATCGCCTCGCTGAAGGTGTTCGACATCGTCAGGACGATGACCGCCGGCAACTACGGCACCTCGGTGCTCGCGAACGAGATGTACACCCAGTTCTCGAAGTTCGAGGCCGGACGCAGTGCCGCGCTCTCCGTGATCCTGTTCATCCTGGTGCTGCCGATCGTCATCTACAACGCACGCCAGATCAAGAAGCAGCGGGAGATCCGATGACCGACACCGTGAAGTCCGAAACCGCTGTCAGCACCCGCGCCATCACGACCGGAGGCGGCATCGAAGGCTCCGCGGGACGCGCTCGCAAGAAGCTGTCGCGCCCCTGGGCGTCCGTCGCCTCCATCGTGATCGCGGTGCTCTGGACGATCCCGACGCTCGGGCTGTTCATCTCCTCGTTCCGGCCGCGCGATCAGATCCAGTCGAGCGGATGGTGGACGTTCTTCGCCGATCCGCAGGTGACGGTCGAGAACTATGTCGACGTGCTGCAGTCCGGCACGACGCAGCTCACGATCCTCGAGTCGTTCGTCAACTCGATCGCGATCACGATCCCGGCCACGCTCGTACCGCTGATGATCGCCTCGATGGCGGCCTACGCCTTCGCGTGGATCGACTTCAAGGGCCGCAACGCGCTGTTCATCTTCGTGTTCGCCCTGCAGATCGTGCCGATCCAGATGGCCCTGGTGCCGCTGCTGAGTTCGTTCTCGCGAGGGATCAATCTCTTCGGCCTCCAGGTGACGCAGCCGCTCGGCGCGTCGGACGGCTACGCGCAGGTGTGGATCGCGCACACCATGTTCGCGCTGCCGCTGGCGATCTACCTGCTGCACAACTTCATGTCGGAGATCCCGGGGGAGATCATCGAGGCGGCCCGCGTCGACGGTGCGTCCCGCGGCCAGATCTTCTTCCGCGTGGTGCTGCCGCTGACGATGCCGGCGATCGCATCCGTCGCGATCTTCCAGTTCCTGTGGGTCTGGAACGACCTGCTCGTCGGACTGGTGTTCGCCGATGGAGCTGCCGCGCCGATCACGAAGCTGCTGGCCGAGATCACCGGAACCAGAGGAAACGACTGGTATCTGCTCACGGCGGGCGCCTTCGTGTCGATCATCGTGCCGCTGATCGTGTTCTTCGCTCTGCAGCGCTACTTCGTCCGCGGCCTGCTGGCCGGATCGACGAAGGGCTGACCTTCGAGAGACACCGGGGGCCTTTCGAGAGGACGGATGCCGCGGTCGGGTGCAACACAGCCCCGGTCGCGGCATCCGCGCGTCTACCCTGAAGTCATGAAGTACGCAGACTCGATCGTCGACCTCGTCGGCGACACGCCCCTCGTGAAGCTGAATCACGTCACCGAGGGTGTGGCGTGCACAGTGCTCGTGAAGCTGGAGTATCTGAACCCCGGCGGGTCGTCGAAGGATCGCATCGCCGCGCGGATCATCGATGCCGCGGAGGCGTCGGGCGACCTGAAGCCCGGGGGCACGATCGTCGAAGCGACCAGCGGCAACACCGGAGTGGGGTTGGCGCTCGTCGCTCAGCAGCGCGGCTACAGCTGCGTCTTCGTGCTGCCGGACAAGGTCGGCGAGGACAAGATCGACGTGTTGCGGGCCTACGGCGCCGAGATCGTCGTGACGCCGACCTCGGTGGCCCCCGACAGTCCCGAGTCGTACTACAGCGTGAGCGACCGGCTCGCGCGCGAGATCCCCGGTGCCTTCAAGCCCAACCAGTACGAGAACCCGAACGGCCCGCGTAGCCACTACGAGACGACGGGGCCGGAGATCTGGCGCGACACCGACGGCGAGGTCACGCACTTCGTCGCCGGCGTCGGTACCGGTGGCACGATCACGGGCACGGGGCGCTACCTGCGTGAAGTCTCCGACGGACGGGTGCGCATCGTCGGAGTCGACCCCGAGGGGAGCGTCTACAGCGGCGGGACCGGTCGTCCGTACTTGGTGGAGGGCGTGGGCGAGGACATCTGGCCCGGTGCCTACGATCCGACCGTGCCGCACGAGATCGTCGCGGTCGGAGACGCAGAGGCCTTCGCCATGACGCGGCGGCTTGCCCGCGAGGAGGGCGTCCTCGTCGGCGGATCGAGCGGCATGGCCGTGGTCGGTGCGCTGCGCGTCGCGCGGGATCTGCCCGCGGATGCCGTGATGGTGGTGCTGCTCCCCGACGGCGGGCGCGGCTACCTGGGCAAGATCTTCAACGACGGATGGATGCGCTCCTACGGCTTCAGCGAGCTGGAGGAGGGAGAGACCGTCGCCGACGTGCTCGCCGCTCGTCCGTCGCGACAGGGCGCGGGCATCCCCGACCTGGTTCACGCCCATCCCACCGACACCGTGCTCGAGGCCATCGGGATGATGACCGAGTACGACGTCTCGCAGCTGGTCGTGCTGAGCGCCGAGCCGCCCGTGATGATGGGCGAGGTGGTCGGCACCGTCGACGAGAAGGGGCTGCTCGACCTGCTGTTCCGTGGTGAGGCGAACGCGACGGACGCCGTGGGGGCGCACGTGGGGGAGAGGCTGCCGCTCGTCGGCATCCACGCTCCCGTCGCTCAGGCCAAGGCAGCGCTCGCCGATGCCGACGCGCTGCTGGTGACCGAAGACGGCAAGCCGCACACGGTGCTGACGCGTCAGGATCTGCTCGCCTATCTGTCGCGCTGAGGATGTCGGGATATCGGCCGACCCGGGGCGTAACCGGACGGCCGTCCGTGCGAGCGCGGACGTAGGCTGAGGAGCATGTCCGATCACGCCTTCGCCACCCGAGCCATCCACGCAGGACAAGCGCCAGACCCCGTCACGGGCGCGATCATCCCGCCGATCTATCAGTCCTCCACGCACGTGCAGGACAGCGTCGGGGGCCTGCGCTCAGGGTACGAGTACAACCGCGCGGGGAACCCCACACGTTCTTCGCTCGAGACGCAGCTCGCGGCTCTCGAGGGAGGTGCGAGCGCGCTGTCCTTCGCCTCGGGGCTCGCGGCGGAGGACGCGCTGCTGCGCGGGATCCTGAAGCCGGGAGACCACGTCCTGCTCGGCAACGACGTCTACGGCGGAACGTACCGGCTCCTCACCCGGGTGCTGGCGCCCTGGGGTATCGGGACGACGACGGTCGAGCTCGCAGACATCGACGCGCTCCGAGCCGCCATCCGCCCCGAGACGAAGATCGTCTGGCTGGAGACGCCGAGCAACCCGCTCCTGAAGATCGTCGACATCGCGCAGATCGCCGAGATCGCGCATGCGGCGGGTCTCACGGTCGTCGTCGACAACACCTTCGCCTCGCCGGCGCTGCAGCAGCCGCTCGCGCTCGGCGCCGACCTGGTCGTGCACTCCACGACCAAGTACCTCGGCGGCCACTCGGACGTGCTCGGCGGTGCGGTCGTGTTCGCGGACGATCGGTTCTTCGAGCAGGTGAAGTTCCAGCAGTTCGCGGTAGGCGCGGTCTCCGCACCGCTGGATGCCTGGCTGACGACCCGCGGCATCAAGACGCTCGCGCTGCGGATGCGCCAGCACTCCGAGAACGCTCAGGCCATCGCCGAGTGGGCGCAGGCCCGCCCGGAGTTCGCCCAGGTGTACTTCCCCGGTCTCGCCTCGCACCCCGGCCACGACATCGCAGCGAAGCAGATGAGCGCCTTCGGCGGGATGCTGTCGTTCGGTCTCGCGGCCGGCGCCGACGCGGCGCGCGCCTTCGTCGAGAGCACCTCGGTGTTCCAGCTCGCAGAGTCGCTCGGCGGTGTCGAGTCGCTCATCGGATACCCGCCGGACATGACGCACGCGTCCGTCCGAGGTACCGAGCTCGCCGTCCCGGAGAACATCGTGCGGCTCTCGGTGGGAATCGAAGACGTGGGCGACCTGATCGCCGACCTCGAGCAGGGACTCGACCGCATCTCGCGCTGATCGAGGCGCCTTCTGAGACGCACCTCCGCGGATCCGCGGAGGTGCGTTCTCCGTTCTCGTCCGTGTGGAAGCGGTCCGGGCGGCGGTAACATGGGGGCTTCCCCTGGTCGAATCGATTCGACCATTGCATCCCCTGAACTCTGGAAGGACGTCGTGTCCGACGCTCCCCGCACTGATTCCCTCCCCGTCGTGAAGGCGGAGGATTCCGCCGATGACGCACCGAAGATCTCGCCGCCGGAACGCACCGCGACGGGAAGCATCCGCATCCCGACCGCGACCGGCGCCATCCGCACCCTCGGCGCGAACCCCGCGACCGCGCCGATCATGCTGCACCCGGGCGATGCCATCTCCCTCGGCCGTCGCACGCTGTACATCATCCTGCTCGGCGCGCTCACGGCCCTCGGCCCGTTCACGATCGACCTCTACCTTCCCGCCTTCCCGGTTCTAGAGCAGGACTTCCAGACCACGGCAGCCGCCATCCAGCTGACCCTGACCGGAACGATGATCGGCTTCGCGCTCGGTCAACTGGTGGTCGGTCCGCTCAGCGACAAGGTCGGGCGCCGTGTGCCGCTCATCGCGGTGACCGCTCTGCACGTGCTGGCCAGTGTGGGCGCAGCCTTCGCCCCGGATCTCGCGCTGCTCAGCGTGGCACGCGTGCTCATGGGTATCGGCGCTGCGGCCGGAGGAGTCGTGGCCATGGCGATCGTGCGCGACCTCTTCGGCGGGCGTCGACTCGTCGTCATGCTCTCGCGCCTCGCCCTGGTCTCCGGTGTGGCTCCGGTCATCGCGCCGCTCATCGGCTCCTGGCTCCTCACGCTCATGCCGTGGCGCGGCATCTTCGGGGTGCTCGCGGCCTACGGCATCGTGATGCTGCTGTCGACGATCCTGTTCATCCCGGAGACCCTTCCCGTCGCGCGGCGTCAGGACCGTGGCGGTGCCACCATGCTGCAGCGGTACCGTTCGGTGCTGTCCGATCGGGTGTTCCTGGGCGTGCTCGTGATCGGCGGAATGACGTTCTCCGGTCTGTTCTCCTACCTGTCGGCGTCCCCCTTCCTGTTCCAGGTGACGCACGGGCTCGACGCGCAGCAGTACGGTCTGCTGTTCGCGGTGAACTCGCTCGGCGTCGTCGTCGGAGTCCAGACCGCGTCACGTCTGGCCGCGCGCTTCGGGCCGCAGTGGGTCATGGCCTACTCCACCGCCGTGCTGCTCATCGCCGGAACGGCCATCATCGTCACCGACCAGCTCGGTCTCGGGCTGTGGGGTACGGTCATCCCGCTGTTCGTCTTCATGACGGCCTGCGGATTCACGTTCCCCAACGTGCAGGTCCTCGCGCTCGACCGTCATGGGAAGGCCGCAGGGACCGCCGCATCGATCATCGGTGCGACCAACTTCGGTGTCGCCGGGCTCATCTCGCCGGTCGTGGGCTGGCTCTCGCATGACGCGGGTATCACCGCGACCACCATGGCCTCCGTCATGGTCGGCTGCGCCGCGATCGGCATCCTGTCGCTCTGGTTCGTGGTGCGCCCGCGCACGGTCGGGATGCTCGCTCCCTGAGCGTTCAGGCATCGTCCGACAGAATGGGACGATGAACAGGCGGATGCTGCTGTGGTGGGGAGTGGGCCTCCTCGCGCTCGCGACGATTCTCGGCGCCGTGGTGGTGTTCGCCTACCCGCAGACGCCGGGCTTCGACAACTGGTGGAACGACACCGTCGCGGGAGCGAGGGCCGACTGGATGGTCGACTTCGCCCTCGTCCTGAACTGGGTCGGCGGGGGATGGGTCGCGATCTTCGGGGTGCCCTTGCTGGTGATCTTGGCGCTCGTGCTGGCGCGTCGGTGGCGCAGTGCGCTGTTCGCCGCACTGTGTTTCGCCGCGAGCGCCGCCGGTGTGCAGGTGCTCAAGCAGCTCTTCGGCCGCGCTCGACCCGACGACATGCTGGTGGTGAGCGACTACGGCTCCTTCCCGTCAGGGCACACCGCGAACGCCGCGACCATCGCCCTCGTGCTCTGGGTGCTGTTCCCGCGGGTCTGGGTGGCGATCGTCGGTGCGGCGTGGATCCTCGCGATGGCGCTCTCGCGCACCTTCCTGTCGGTGCACTGGGCCAGCGACACCCTCGGCGGCGCTCTGGTCGGTGCCGGCGTCGTGCTGGTGCTCGCCGCCTGGCTGCTTCCGTGGGTGCAGCAGAACGGGAAGCCGGCGGTCGAGGCGCCGATAGGCTGAGAGGCCCCGTTCCCTCCAGAGGAGTCGTCTTGTCTCGCATCCGTCCGTACCGCCCCACCGATCGTGCCGCGCTGTACGAGATCTGCGTGAAGACGGCCGATGCCGGAGCGGATGCCACCGGCGTCCTCTCCGACGACTCGCTGTGGGGCGACCTGTTCGCCGCGCCCTACGCCGAGCGTCATCCGGACCTCGCGTGGGTGGTCGAGAGCGACGACGAGCGGACGATCGGCTACATCGTGGCGACCGACGACACCGACGACTTCTACACGTGGTTCCGAGAGGAGTGGTGGCCCGCCCTCGAGGCCCGCTACCCGCGACCGGCCGAGATCGTCACCCGCGAGGACAGGATGATCGACTACGGCTACAGCCGCGCGGCCGGCATCGAGCCGAACGTCGTCGACCACCCCGCTCACCTGCACATCGATCTGCTTCCGGAGACCCAGGGGCAGGGACTCGGGCGCCGACTCATCGAGACGCTGTTCGCCGAGCTGACCCGACGCGGAGTGCGCGGCCTGCACCTCGGCATCGACCCGGACAACACGGGCGCAGCCGCCTTCTACGAGCGCCTCGGCATGACGCGACTGCCGGCGGAACCGGGCGGACAGATCTACGGCGTGCGCTTCGACGACTGAGCGGAGGACCGCGCCCGACACGAACGAGAAAAGCCCCCGCTGGCGCGGAGGCTTTTCTCGTTTTCGGCGGTGACGGCGGGACTCCGGTGCTCGCTGCGCTCGTGCCTCCCCGAATCCCCAGCGCTCGATGAATACGAGAAAAGCCCCCGCTGGCGCGGAGGCTTTTCTCGTTTTCGGCGGTGACGGCGGGATTCGAACCCGCGGTTGCTTGCACAACACACGCTTTCCAAGCGTGCTCCTTCGGCCGCTCGGACACGTCACCAAGGAACAACCTGTCCATCCTATCCGATGCGGGGAGGGCTGCGTGACAGGGCGGGAGTCCGCGCGCGAACGTCCATCGATGTGAAATATTGCACGTCACCCGTCACGTGTATAGCCTCATGTGAGGACGTATCGTCTTCGATCGCGATACGACGTTTCTCTGGGGGAAGCATGCAGGCGAGTTCGACGATGACGAGACGCAGCCACCGCACCGTGACGGCTTTCGAGCAATACGTGAGCGGACGGCGTGCTCTCGGCGATGGGGCGGTGTTCTTCCTCGAGACGGCGACGCATCTGGCCGATGTGCTCCGGGAGGCGGGGCGGAACGACGTCGTGTTCACGCCGTCGCGTTCGACCTCCTTCGCGCAGGAGAACGTCATGGAGTACGGCGGTCGTTTCCGCGAGCCGGGTGACCGACTGGTGCTCGACGCTCATCACGTCGTCGAGCTGCAGGAGTACGTCGCCGCGCCGTTCCTCTCGATCGTCTCGCCCACCGTCATCCGTCAGGGAAGCGCCGAAGGGCTTGCTGCCTTCCTCAGCGATGCCGACACGGCCAGAGACGACGGGATCTTCGTCGGCCAGCTGCTGAGCCCCATGGCGACTCTGGAATCCCGCGCGTCGTTCCTCGCCAGCGCTGCGTGCGGTGGCGGCCTCGTCCGCGTGCACGTGACGGCGGACGGAGAGTATCGCGACGGCCCGGACGGAGCGCTACTCGGCCAGGTGGGCGACGCGAGAGCGGAAGTGCGGGTCGCCGCCGACGGAGTCGGCGGGCGCGGAAGGCCGTTCGCCCGCATCATGGATCCTCGCGTGCTCGATGCCGACCTCGACGACCGTCCGTGGTTCGGGCGCTACCTGGCAGCGCTCGATGCGCTGCGGGATTGGCGCGGGAGCCGTGGCCGTCCGACCATCTCCGGCTTCGGGGGACACCTCATCAGAGCCTTGGACGAGAGTGCGGCGTTTCCCGTCGTCGTGTCGGCCGACGCTCCTCTGCTCATGACGGACGACGGAGAGGAGTATGTCCTGGTCGATCCGCATCGCCGCATACATCTCCGACTCGGAATCGATGCTGCGCGGGCAACCGAATGCCTGCTGGCCACCGGAGACGAGTCATCGGCGACAGGGTTGCTGGCCTTCGAACTCGGCGTGCGGCCGACGGGCATCGCGCCGCTGATGCACAGACTCGGCGACCAGCTGCGCGATGCGGGGATCGATCTCGGCGCGAGTCGGCGGGCCGCCTCCTGATGCCCGGGCAGAACGCGACGGATCCGCACCTCCTCGGAGCGCGAGCATTCCGGGAGTGGATCACCGGAGAGCGGGAGCATCACTCACGGATCTTCCTCGTGGAGCGCGGTGCTGAGACGGATGCCGTCCGCCACGTGGCGGGCAGCGACGACCTGGTCCTGCTGCCCGAGGGCACCCCGTCGTGGGAGGGCGTCGCCGGCGTCGGCAGGTACGACGGCGCCGTGAGTGAGCCCGGGGACGAGGTGTTCTTCGGTGAGCGCGGCGTCGAGCTCCAGGACTACGTCGCCGCGGCGTTCATCCAGATCATCGGGCCCACGGCGGTCCGATTCTTCGATGCCTCCAGCTGGCAGGCCTTCATCGACGACGCGGAACTCGCTCGGGACACCGGGGTGTTCCCGACAGCGTTGATCGATCCGCGCGTGCTGTTGGCCGATCGACACACGCTGTCAGCGCCCGACGGCTTCGATGTCCCGAGCGCGTTGCGCATCGGTGACGACGGATCGGTCAGAGCGGGCGTGCAGGGCGAGGTGCTCGGAGAGGTCGGCGACCTGCCTGCGATCCTCGCCACCCCGTTGCCGCGCGCGGCCTCCCTGTCCGGCATCGCGCGGAGGGAGCGGATCGCCGGCGACCTCGGAGCTCACGAGTGGATCGGGCGCTACCTCCGGGCCACCGACCTCATCAAGATGCTCGGGCTCGGGAACGGGACGGCGCGGATCTCGGGCTTCGGCTGGCTGCTCGTCGACGACGACCTCGCCGACGCCGAGCCCCGCTCATCGGACCCCTTCCTCCTCGACACCCCGGAAGGCTTCGTGCTCGCGGACACGACGACTCTGCGTCGTCAGCTGCTCTCACCGCAGACGGCCCGCGTCGTGGCCCTCGTCCAGACCTCGAGCACACCCGACCGCGCGACGGAACGCGTGGCCCAGACGCTCGGCATTCCGGACGACCACGCCAGAGTGCTATGCCGCGAGGCGGTCATCGCGCTGGGGATCCACGGCGGCAGACCTCTCTCCGGACGGCTTACGGAGGAGGCGCCACGATGACCGCACCGCACGCCCTGTGGACGTCGATGCTCCCCGCGGACACGACCTTCGCGCCGGATCGCGTCGCCGTCGGCGCCACCGGACACCGGATCGCGTTCGCCGACGGCTCCACGCGCCTGTGCGCCACGAGCGGACTCTGGAACGTGCCGCTCGGTTTCGGGAACCCGGCCATCGGCGAGGCCGTCGCCAGGGTCACGCGTGACGCGTCGTACCTGTCGCTGTTCCGGGCGCCGCATCGCTACGCCGAAGATGCGGCGGATGCCCTCATCGAGCTCGCCGGTCCTGGCCGGTACGACCGGGTCATCTTCTCCACCTCGGGTGGTGCGGCGAACGACGCGGCCATGAAGCTCGCACGGCAGTACTGGGCGCAGACCGGCTCGGCGGCTCGGTCGCTGGTCGTGGGGTTGAAGGGCAGCTATCACGGCACCATGTACGGCAGCCACGTCCTCAGCGGGGACGACCTGCTGCAGTCCGTCTACGGCGTCGACCGTCGCGCGGTCCGCCACGTCTCCCACGCCGACGACGGCGAGGAGCTGGCTGCGCTGTTGCAGCGGGAAGGCACCAGAGTGGCCTCGGTGGTCGTGGAGCCCGTGCTCGGCAGCGGCGCATATGCGCTGTCCCGTGCGTTCGTCGAGCGCCTTCTCGCACTGCGCGAACAGTACGGATTCCTGATCGTCGCGGACGAGGTCGCGACGGGATTCGGGCGCACCGGAACCATGCTCGCCACCGACAGGTGGGCCGCGCCGCCCGATGTGCTCATCCTCTCGAAAGCGCTGACGAACGGCGTGATGGGTGCGGCCGCCCTCCTGATCGGTCCGCGTATCGCCACGGCATTCATCCGAGGCGGGTGGACGTTCGTGCACGGTGAGACGCAGGCCGGAACCCCGGCGTGTGCCGCGGCGATCGTCGCGGTGATCGAGGAACTGCGGCGCATCGACGTGGAGACCGTCACCCAGGCGCTCGCGACCGAGGTGCAGGACCTGGCCGCGCGGCTGAAAGCGGACGGCGTGGTGACCGAGATCACCGGGAGCGGATGCTTCGTCGGTCTGGGTCTGCGACACCCCGACGAGACGGGGCTGTCCGGCCCGGAGGTGCTGGAGGTCGTCTCGGCCATCGCCCGCTGCGGTGTGCTGGTGCAGCCGGGCCCGAGCTCCATCGAGCTGATACCCGCGTACGGATTCGACGCGGCGGAGCTCCGCGAGACCGAGACCGCGGTGCGAGCGGGGCTCGCCCACACGCGGGGTGCAGCGGCATGATCACGGACTTCTCGGCGCGTGTGCCCACGCTGTGGCACGGAGACGGGAGCGCATCGCGCACGATCACGCGCCTCACCGCCGGACACGACACCCTCGTGATCGCGGACACGGCCGTCCCGTCGTCGCACCTGGCCGGATGCGCGGCACGGCGGATCGACGTCGACGCGCAACGGGCGGACGTGACGACCGTGCGAGAGATCGCGCGGCAGATCATCCGCCGTCCGCCGCGGAGGGTCGTGGCCGTCGGGGGCGGGAGCATTCTCGATGCGAGCAAGATCGCCGCGCTCGTGCTCGTGTCTCGACGGATGTTCGACTACGCCATCGGCCACGCGTCGCGATCGGCCCTCACCGTACTGCCCGATGCGGCGCCGGCTGTCGACCTCCTGGCTGTGCCGACCACGCTCGGCACCTCGTCGGAGACGAACTGCGTGGCCGTTCTCGAGAACGACCAGGGCTACCGTCTCATCGTCGGCCGTGCTCTGCGACCGCGGCATGCCGTGCTCGATCCGCGCCAGCTGAGTTCCCTCCCCTCCGCGGCGGTGACCGAGGGGGCGCTGGAGGCGTTCCTCCGTGTCGCCGGTGCCTCGACGAGTCCTCGGCGAACGGACAGAGCGCGCAGAGACGCCAGCGTCCTCGGCAGGGCCCTCCTCGCGGCGGCGTCGCACGACACCGTCTCGACTGCGGGACGATCGCGTCTGGCACGTCTCAGCGCCGCCACGCAGCGCACATCGGCGCTGCGTGGGGGCGATCCCTTCAGCGCGCGGCACTGGTACCTCGCGAACGAGGTGGCGTTCCGACTGGGTGTTCGCAAGATGGTCGCCACGGCGGCGGTCTGCGGCGCCGTCTGGCGCCGCATCGGCGCCGGGGACTCACGATGGGGCGATGCGCGCAGCCTGGAGCGCTTCTGGACCGAGGTCGCCGGCGTGATCGACCTGCCCGTCGATCCCGCCACCGGCATCGAGGCACTCGTCGAGCGATGGCGGATCCCGCTTCCGTCACGCCCCGCGGCCCCTGAGATGCGCCACATCGCACTCACCACGGAGCGCGCATGGGGAAACCGTCAGCCGATGCTGCCCGGCCTGGTCGAAGGCGACTTCCACGACGTGCTCCGCGAATCCCGCTGGAGCAGCCACGCGGTCGGTGCAGGTGACCGACCGTCGATGTTCGAGCCGAAGGAGGTGAAGTGAATGAAGGAGAACACGCAGAAGACGATCCAGTTCCAGGAGCTGGACGCGATGGAGGCGCCGAGCTGGGACAGCTTCTATCAGGGCGTGATCGGTGCTCTGGTCCTCATCGGGATCGGCGCGGCCGCTGCCACCTGACGCGATCCCGACGAGGTGGTCGACATCGGAAAGGAGGAAACATGCAAGCCGCAATGCCGACGCTCGAATTCACAGAGCTCGAAGCCATGGACGCGCTGAACGACACCGATGACTACATGCGGGGATTCGCCGTGGGCGTCATCATCGGAATTCTCGCTCTGACCTAGACAGCTGCCGAACGGACCAATCGAAGGAGGTGCACTGTGCAGACGACGTCGCTGGAGTTCTCGGAACTCGAACAGATCGACGCGCCCACCGAATGGTGGGAGCACGCGAGCTACATCATCGCCATCATCGGCGGGGCGGCAGCCATCGCGACCTGACCGGAGTGCGGGCGGGTCCTCTCGCCCGCACTTCCCCTCCGATCCCAGAGAGGCCATGAACCGAAATGCCAGACCTGATCACCGACACCGTGTCGGCACTTCTCGACAGCGCCGATGCCGTGGCGCAGCCGCTCGACCTGTACACCGGGGCGGGGACGGACTTCTACGAGCGGCTCGTCGGCCCTGATCGCGTGGAGGTCCGCGAGGTGCTGGGGCTCGCGAGAGTCACCGCCGACCCCGTGCTCGACATCGCGGCGGGGAGCGGGCGACTGACGATCCCGCTGCTGCGATCCGGCAAGCAGGTGACCGCGATCGACACCTCGCGAGACATGCTCTCGCACCTCCGCCGTGCGATGCCCGACCACCCGAGGCTCGACTGCGTCGTCGCGGACATGCGCGATTTCCACCTCGGACGCCGCTACGGGCTCATCGTGCTCGGAGCCACGTCCGTGACCCTGCTCGACCGCGAGGATCGATCGCTGCTGTTCGCGCGCGTGCATGAGCACCTCACCCCGGACGGGGTCTTCGCCCTGACCGTCGCGGGTGGCGCCGCCGCGGAGAGCCTGGCGTCGGCGAGAGACGAGGAGATCACGGTCCCCGGAACCGCCGGAACGGACACCTATCTCTTCTCGCAGCAGATCGAGGAAGGCGGCGCCGTCCGCGTGGTCAACTGGGTTCGAGCGTCCGACATCGACGCCGGTGCATCGGTGCCCGTGCTCACCAGCCGCTTGCACGTGCTCGGTCACGAGGTCCTGTCGAGCGAACTCGTCGAGGCGGGATTCGCCGCGCCCGATGTCGCTCCCGTCCGTTCGCCGGGGGGAACGGACATCCTCCTGCTCACGACATCGCGAGGTCGCTCCCCGGGAGGCACGGGATGACGGCGGTTCTTCGGAAGCTCTCCCG
>NZ_QOAY01000203.1:36476-37230 GCF_003314775.1 Microbacterium sp. H6
GGGCATCCCCGGCGACGGAGCCGCTGGGAGCCGACACCTGCCCGCTGCTGGCCCACGGTGTCGTCTTCGAGAGCACGGGCGAGGACGCGGCGTGGATCGCCGTCGTCGACGGGGTGCCATCGTCGAGGGTGTCGCCCGCGGTCATCGAACTGCTGACGGCGATGGACGGCGGGACCACGGTGCAGGCACTGCACCGACGGTTCGCCGCGTCGGAATCGCCGGAGAGCTTTCTGCGACTGGTCGGACGGTTCCGGGACAACGGACTGCTCGAGGGCGGTGCGAAGCGCGCACCCGGGCGCATCAGCTACCGGCCGCCGTTCACCCTGCAATTCGCGACCGTTCGCGCGCCCACCCTCTTCGCACGTCTCGACGGCGCAGTCTTCCGCCCGTCCTCTCGCGTGCTTGTGGCATCTGTGGCCGTGCTCCTCTGCGCCGGGTTAGTGGCCGCGATCCTGCAGGCCGGCGACCTGCGAGACGTCCTCACCCGGCCGTTGCCGCTGGGGGCGGTGCTGACGCTGATCGTCCTGCTCTCGCTCATCACCCTGCTCCACGAGGGTGCTCACGGGCTCACCCTCACCAGGTTCGGCGGCAGTCCCCGACGAGCCGGGTTCATGATCTTCTATCTCACACCCGCGTTCTTCGTCGACGTCACGGACGGATGGCGTCTCGCCGACCGACGACACCGCGTGGCCGTCGCGCTCGCAGGTCCGGCGGTGCACGCCGTCGTGGCGGCGGCCGCGGTGCTGCTCGCGCT
>NZ_QOAY01000029.1:0-3091 GCF_003314775.1 Microbacterium sp. H6
AATCCGCTGCCCGCCGCATCGCCGCCAGGGTCGGGGAGTCGGGCCGCAGGCAGGTCTTCCCCGCGCCCGGTGCCGACGACGACCTCGAGGCCGTCGGGGCGCCCATCCTGGTCGATGGACGCGTGATCGGCGTCGTGGTCGCCTTCGCGGCGCCCGTCCGTGCCGCGCTGGTGCGTGCCTCGGAGGAGGTGGCCGACTGGTGTGCCGCGCAGGTCGAGCTCGGCGGACTCGACGCGTCCAGGACGCAGCTGGCCGAGGCGGAGCTGCGCTCGCTGCGTGCGCAGATCTCGCCGCATTTCATCTACAACGCCCTCACGGCGATCGCCTCCTTCGTGCTCACCGACCCCGCACGCGCGCGCGAGCTGGTGCTGGAGTTCGCCGACTTCACCCGCTACTCCTTCCGGCGCCAGGGGGAGTTCACGACGGTGGCCGACGAGCTCGGCAGCATCCACTCGTATCTCGAGCTCGAACGAGCGCGGTTCGGGGACCGTCTGCGCGTGACGCTGCAGATCGCACCGGAGACGCTGGCCACCGTCATCCCGTTCCTCTCGGTGCAGCCGCTGGTCGAGAACGCCGTCCGTCACGGGCTCGAGCCCGGCGAAGGGGGAGGGGAGATCCGCATCGCCTCACGCGACGACGGCACCCACACCGAGATCACGGTCGAGGACGACGGGGTGGGCATGGACCCCGAGGCTCTTCATGCGACGCTCACCGCCGGCGACGACGGGGTCCACGTGGGACTCCGCAACGTCGACACCCGGCTCCGCCAGCTCTACGGGGCGGACGGCGCTCTGGTGGTCGAGACGAACACGGGCGCCGGTACCCTGGTGCGCATGCGGGTCCCGAAGTCCCAGCCGCAGCACGACCCGGACAGCGACGGCCGAGCATGACCAGAAGCGTGCAGCCGATCGATGTGCTCGTCGCGGACGACGAGAGACCCGCCCTGGATGAGCTGGTCCATCTGCTGCGCACGGACGCGCGCATCGGCGCGATCGTCACCGCATCATCGGGTGCGGAAGCCCTGCGGCTGCTGTCGGAGCGGGCCGTACGGATCGCATTCCTCGACATCCACATGCCGGGGCTCGGCGGGATGGAGCTCGCGCGTGCGCTGCTCGCCCTCGCGGAACCGCCCGCCGTCGTGTTCGTGACCGCCGATGATGCCAGGGCGGTGGAGGCGTTCGAGCTGCGTGCCGCCGACTACCTCCTCAAGCCCGTGCGCATCGAGCGGCTCCGCCAGGCGGTCGGACGGGTGGTCGAGGTCGCGGAGGCTCCGACGCCCGGTGACGACGAGATGCTGCCGGCCACGATCGGATCCGTGGTGCGGTTCGTGCGTCGCAGCGAGGTGCGCTGGGTGCAGGCCCAGGGGGACTATTCCCGGTTGCACACCGGCGACGGTGCGGGGCACCTGGTGCGCACGCCCATCTCGGAACTCGAGACGCGGTGGGCGGACGCCGGGTTCCTGCGCATCCATCGCTCCTCGCTCGTGCGCATCGCCGTCGTGTCCGAGGCCCGGCTCTCCGGCGCTGAACCCTCGGTCTCGATCGGCGCCGTCTCGCTGCCGGTGAGCAGACGCCTGGTGCCAGCGGTGCGCGATGCCCTGTTGCGCGGGGAGGTCGGGGGATGACGGAGAAGCCGAAGCGCGTGCGGGGGCGGGTGACCGCTGATCTGCCTGATCGTCGGCCGGCGGCCTTCACCCGGGGAATCGCGCTGCCGGGCGCACCCGTCGACGAGGCGGATGCCGTCTACGCCAGGGCTCTCATGCGCAGTCAGCTGCGACTCGCACTCGGAACGGTCGCCGGGTTCGTGATCGTCGTCATCGCGCTGACTCTGGCGATCGCGCTCATCCCGGAGATCGGGCAGGTCATGGTCTGGGGCCTGCCGTTGTCATGGCTGCTGCAGGCGTACGCGTTCTATCCGATCATCGTGGTGTTCGCGGTGCTCTACGTGCGCACCGCAGCGCGCAACGAACGTCGATATCGTGCCCTCCGGGATCGCGAATGAATGCGGTGCTCGACCTCATCGGCGTCGCGCTCGTGATCGTCGCGACGCTGCTGATCGGCATCTACGGTCTGCGCATCTCGCGCACGACCGGCGACTTCTTCGTCGCGTCCCGCACCGTGCGGCCGGTATGGAACGCCTCGGCGATCAGCGGCGAGTACCTCTCGGCCGGCACGTTCCTCGGGCTGTCCGGCCTCGTGCTGCTCGACGGCGCCCGTGGCTTCTGGTTCCCCATCGGCTACGCGGCCGGCTATCTCCTGGTCCTGGCATTCGTCGCGGCACCCCTTCGGCGCAGCGGGGCTTACACGATCCCGGACTTCATCGAGGCGCGGTTGGAGTCGCCGTCGGCGCGCCGGGTCACGAGCGTCGCGGTGCTGGTCATCGGCTGGCTCTACATCGTGCCGCAGCTGCACGGAGCGGGGCTGACCCTGCTGGTGGTCGCCGGGCTGCCGGAGTGGGTGGGCGCCGTCACCGTCGCGGTGCTCGTCGCCGCAGCGGTCGCGGCCGGGGGCATGCGCGCCATCACCTACGTGCAGGCTTTCCAGTACTGGCTCAAGCTCACCGCGCTCCTCGTTCCCGTGGTCTTCATCGCGTTCGCGCTCAGCGGCGGGCCGCACGACTTCGATCCGGCGCTGGTGTTCCCCGTCGAGGCCGGGCCCTCGGGGTTCGACGCCTACGAGACCGCCTCGCTCCTGCTCGCGCTGCTGCTGGGCACGATGGGTCTACCGCACGTGCTGGTGCGCTTCTACACGAGTCCGACCGGGGTGTCCGCACGGCGCACGACCGTGATCGTGATCGGCATGGTGAGCGCCTTCTACGCGGTGTCGAGCACGATGGGGCTGCTTGCGCGCATCGCCGCTCCGGACCTGGCGGTGCCCGGTGTCGCGGACACGGCGGTGCTGCTGCTCCCCTCACGCGTCTTCCCCGGGGCGTTCGGTGAACTGTTGACCGCGCTGATCGTCGCCGGAGCGTTCGCAGCGTTCCTGGCGACATCGGCCGGCCTCGTCGTGTCGCTCGCCGGCGTGATCAGCCAGGACGTGTTCTCCGGATCCGTGCGGTCGTTCCGGCTGTCGGCGGTGCTCTGTGCCCTGGT
>NZ_QOAY01000151.1:0-6737 GCF_003314775.1 Microbacterium sp. H6
ATCATCCGCGGCGGAACCCCGCACTTCGAGTACGTCTCGGCGGCGACCACCGACGGCCTCACTCGGGTCGCACTGGATGCCGGCAAGCCCGTCGGCTTCGGCGTGCTGACTCTCGACGACGAGCAGCAGGGACTGGACCGCGCGGGGCTGGCGGGCTCCAAGGAGGACAAGGGCGCCGAGGCGGCCGATGCCGCCCTGCGCACCGCTCTCGTCACGAGGGAGCTCCGCGGCTGAGGTCAGCCTGCCCTTGCTAGCGCAGGAGGGCTCCACGCTCGTACGGTGAGGGCATGGAGACCCTGCGTCATATCGTCGTGTTCATCCACCTGATCGGCTTCGCCGTGCTGTTCGGCGCCTGGGCCGCTCAGGCTTTCGGCGGTAAGCGCCAGATCACGAAGATCATGGACTACGGTCTCGCGATCGCCGGTGTCGCAGGTCTCGCCCTCGCCGCGCCGTGGGGCATCGACTACGACCTCAACTACGTGAAGATCGGCGTCAAGCTGGTCGTGCTGGTCATCATCGGCGCGCTCCTCGGCATCGGTTCGGCGCGACAGAAGCGCGGAGACGCCGTGCCGCCGGCCGTGTTCTGGCTGATCGGCATCCTGGCACTCCTGAACGCGGGACTCGCCGTCATCTGGCGCTGACCGCACACGTCGACATGACGCCCGGAGCGCTCAACGCTTCCGGGGAGGCGCTGTGCTCCCTCTCACGATGAGCTCCGTTCCCACCAGCGGCGTCTGCGGTCGGTCGAGACCGGCCGACCCGGCACCCTCGAGTTCCGCGAGCAGAGCGTCCACCGCGAGTGCGCCCACGCGCTCGGGGTGCTGCTGCACGGTGGTCAGCGGCGGCCAGAGCTGAGCAGCATCGGGCGTTCGCCGTGGCGGAGGTCGACCGCGACGAGCGCGTCCGTCAGCCCCTCGGGGGCGGCATCGAGGCGTCCACCCAGCCCGCACACGCCGAGGACGAGAGCACGTTCGACCGCGGCTCCTGCGGGAACCCGGTCGTCACGCGAACGCATCGGCGCGCGGTACACGGGAACATCGCTCACGGCAGCGTCACCAGCGTGACCTTCACCGCGGCACCGTCGATCTCGGCCCACATCATCGTGCGGGCGGGCTGTCGTCGACGGTCGGTCGGCGACCCGGGATTCAGCAGCCGCATGCCCGCCGGCGACACGGTGTCCCACGGAATGTGGGAGTGCCCGAAGACCAGCAGGTCGACGTCGGGAAAGGCCTCGTCCATGCGACTCTCGCGCTGCCGCGACGGCCCCGTCTCGTGCACGACGGCGACGGCGACGGCTTCGACGGCGAAGCGGGCGATCTCGGGGAGCCGCGCGCGCAGCTCATCGCCATCGTTGTTGCCGAACACGCCCTGCAGCATGCGTGCCTTGGACGCGAGCAGGTCCAGCGTCGCCTCGTCCACCCAGTCGCCCGCATGCACGACGATGTCCGCCTCGTCGACCGCCCGCAGGACGGCTTCCGGCAGCCGCTTCGCCCTCTTCGGGACATGCGTGTCAGCGAGCAGCAGCATCCTCGTCGCCATGGTGTCCTCCCCGCGTTCCGCCTCCCCGACTCTACGCACCGCACGCGCTCTCCGGGATGACACGCGACATGCGCGTACAGCAAACACTCAGGAAGGCGTAAACTCGCCCGAGTCCCTTGGTATACCGGGGACTCGATCGGAGGAACACACATGAGCACTGCCACTGCGCCGGCGAATCCCCGCTCGCGCGTCATCACCGCGAGCCTGGTCGGCACCACGATCGAGTTCTACGATTTCTACGCGTATGCGACGGCGGCCGTGCTCGTGTTCCCGGTGCTGTTCTTCCCCACCGGCGACGACACGACATCGCTCCTCTCCTCGTTCGCCGTCTTCGGCGCCGCGATGGTCGCCCGACCGATCGGCGCTGTGGTGTTCGGCCACTTCGGCGACAAGTTCGGACGCAAGGCCACTCTCGTGGCATCTCTGCTGACGATGGGCATCGCGACCTTCGTGATCGGTCTGCTGCCGACCTACCAGGACATCGGCTGGTGGGCGGCACTGCTGCTGCTGATCCTCCGCCTCGCGCAGGGCTTCGCGCTCGGCGGCGAGTGGTCTGGGGCGGCCCTGGTCGCGACCGAGAACGCCCCGAAGGGCAAGCGCGCCTGGTACGGCACCTTCCCGCAGTTGGGAGCCCCGCTCGGGTTCATCATCGCGAACTTCCTCTTCCTCGCGATCAACTGGCTGCTGCCGCACGCCGACAACCCGGCACTGAAGTCCGAGGCGTTCCTCGCCTGGGGCTGGCGCATCCCGTTCCTGTTCTCCGCCGTGATGGTCATCATCGGCCTGTGGGTGCGGCTCAAGCTCGTCGAGTCCGACACCTTCAAGAAGGCCGAGACGAAGGGCGTGATCCGCAAGCTCCCGCTCGCGACCGTGTTCCGCCACCACTGGAAGCAGCTCATCCTCGGCACGTTCATCATGCTGGCGACGTACGTGCTGTTCTACCTGATGACGAACTTCACCCTCGCCTACGGCACCAAGCCCGCGTCGCTGGAGACGGCTTCGGCTGCGGCGAAGGCGGCGGCCGAGGCGACCGGCGCCTCGTTCGATCCCACCAAGTTCGCAGCGCAGTTCTATCCGGGACTCGGCTTCGGCTACACCGACTTCGTGCTGATGCAGATCATCGGCGTGGTGTTCTTCGGCGTCTTCACCCTGCTCTCGGGTCCCATCGCCGATGCGGTTGGCCGGCGCAAGCTGCTGCTGTGGGTCACGGGAACCATCATCGTGTTCGGTCTCACCTTCAACGCGTTCCTGCTCCCGGCGATCGACCCCAAGTTCACGGGTGCGCTCACGCAGGCGTTCCTGGTGTTCGGCTTCATGCTGATGGGCGCCACGTTCGGGCCCATGGGAGCCCTGTTGCCCGAGCTGTTCCCGACGAACGTCCGGTACACGGGGTCGGCCATCGCCTACAACGTCTCCTCCATCCTCGGCGCGGCGGTGGCCCCGCTCATCGCTCTGAAGCTGTGGGAGGTGGCCGGCGGGGCGCCATGGCTGGTCGGTCTGTACCTGTCGGCGATGGGTGTGCTGACCTTCATCGCGCTGATCCTCTCGCCGGAGACGAAGGACCACGACTACGACGACGACCTCGGCGTGGCCGCAGCCGTCGAGCTCTAGTCCACCCGAGGGCGGGGATCAGAGGACGATGACGTCGCAGTAGCGTGCGGCCGATTTCGCGAGTCGACGGTCGAGCGTCAGCAGAGGCACGCCGAGCGCCTCCGCCAGTGCGACGTACCCGGCGTCGTAGGCGGAGATCTCGTCGCGCAGCATCCAGACCCTCGGGATCAGACGACGCAGAGGATGGCGGGTGATCTCCAACTCGCTGAAGGCATCCAGCGCCTCGCGCGCGATGTGCGCTGGGAGACGATGGTGGATTGCCTGCCGCCGCAGGACGGAGAGCACCTCGATGTCGAGACCGGCATGCGCATGGAAAATATCGCCGCCCAGCCACTCCTCAGTACCGATCACCGCCTCGATCGCAGCCGAGGCGTCGAGCACCGGTCCGGCGCTCACCGATCGTGCTCAGCATCCCGGTCGGCGCGCGCCGCGTCCCGCGCCTCGAGGACCTGGTCTCGGGTGAGGGCACTGCCGCACGCGGCAGCCCTTGCTCGGGCCGCCGCGACGATCTCCGCGTTCGTCCTGTACTGCACGAGGCTCGTGAGCTGAGCGGCGACATAGTCGGAGAGGGACATGCGCTCTGCGGCGGCTCGCTCCTTGAGCCGTGCGTGAACGTCGTCCGGAAGGTTTCTCACCTGCAGCATCCGACCCATTTTTCCAGCGTCGCATGTTCAGCACATGCGGTAAAGAGCAATCTGTGGATAACTTCAGCCGGCGAGGAATCCCTCGATCGCGGCGATCGTCGTCGCGTTGTCGACATGCCGCACGGCGCGGATCCCGACCGCTTCGGCTCCGTGGACCGACACCTGGTGGTCGTCGATGAACAGCACGTCTCCCGGCTTCGCCCCCATGCGCTGGAGCGCACGCAGGTAGGCCTCACGTTCCGGCTTGTTGACGCCCTGCTCGTGGCTGTAGCAGATCGGATCGAAGATCTCGGAGAACCCGAAGCGGCGTTCCTCCTCCTCTCGCGCGCCATCGGCCGAGTTGGAGAGGATCGCGGTTCCCGCGCGCGACGAGAGGGTTCGCGCGTACTCGATCAGTTCCCCGTTGGCGGTGCCGCAGTACGCGTCCCAGAAGTCGGCGCGCATGGCGCTGCGTTGCGCGGCATCGAGGTCGAGCGCTGTGCTCACCGCGTCCCAGAAATCCGACTCCGTCCCCGTGGTGACGTCGATCGCGGGAAGATGGGCGGCCGCGATGCGCGCATCGAAGACACCGCGGTCGAGACCGCTCGCCACCTGCCAGCGATCCCACCACTCCTGCTGCCATGCGTCGTCGTCGACGACCTCGAGAACTCCACCGATGTCGAACAGGACCCACTTCTTCGAAGTCATCGCCCCAGACTGTCACGTCAACATGTATTGACTTCCCGGCCCGCGTCAACAAATATTGACGCAGGAGGTTCATCATGACACTGCCGACGGCAATCGCCCAGGACGACGGGAGCGAGCCGCTGGCCGCCCTGCACCGCCTCGCCGAGGTGCGGAAGGAGGTCGCCCGCGCCGAGGAGGCGAACGTGCGTCGCGCACGCAACCTCGGCTACTCGTGGCAGGCCATCGCCAGCGCTCTCGGTGTGAGCAAACAGGCGGCCCACCGCCGTTTCGGCCGCTCCTGAAGCTCTTACAGCCACTCCATAGGATCCGACCGCGAACGAAGTACGGTCGAAGTACCATCTCCAGATAGAGGTCCCGCATGTCCGGTTCGGCGACAGCACGCCGTCGCGGACGTGGCGCACAGCCCGAAGGCCCCCGCGCGACGTTCCGCCAGCTCCTCCCCTTCCTCTTCGAGCACAAGCGCACCCTCATCGTGGTCGCCGTGCTCAGCGTCATCGGCGCAGCGACGTCGCTCGTGCAGCCGCTCCTCGTGGGTCAGGTCATCGAAGCCGTGCAGTCCGATACGGGGATCGGGATCCTCGTCTGGCTCCTGGTCGGCTTCGTGATCGTGTCGTCGATCATCTCCGGCTTCCAGCACTACCTGCTCCAGCGCACCGGCACCGCCGTGGTGTATTCGAGCCGTCGCAAGCTGATCGCCCGCATCCTGCACCTGCCGACCTCCGAGTTCGACGCCCGCCGCACCGGTGACCTCGTCTCACGCGTCGGCACGGACACGACGCTGCTCTACGCCGTGCTCACCCAGGGCCTCGCCGATGCCGTCGGCAGCGCAGTGCTCTTCGCCGGAGCACTGATCGCGATGCTCGTGATCGACCCGATCCTGCTGCTGCTCATCGTCGTGGTGATCGGCATCTCGGTCGCGGTCGTCGTGCTGCTGAGCGGACGTATCCGCACCGCATCGACCGCCCAGCAGGAGAAGGTGGGTGAGCTCGCCTCCGGCGTGGAGCGTGCCGTCGGCTCGATCCGCACCATCCGCGCCTCCGGGGCGACCGAACGCGAGACCACGGCCGTCACCGCCCTCGCATCAGACGCCTACGGGATCGGCGTGCGCATCGCCAAGATCTCCTCCATGGTCGTGCCCGTCTCCGGCATCGCCCTGCAGCTCTCGCTGCTGGTGGTCCTCGGCGTCGGCGGCTTCCGTGTGGCGGCCGGAGCGATCACGATCGCCTCCTTGATCTCGTTCATCATGTTCCTGTTCCTGCTCGTGATGCCCTTGGCCACCACGTTCGGCGCCATCACCTCGGTGAACCAGGCCCTCGGTGCGCTCGGTCGCATCCAGGAAGTGCTCGATCTGCCGACCGAGTCGCAGGACGACGAGAAAATCGCCGCGTCGCTGCCTCGCGAGACGCCGACCCCCGACGCACCGGCCATCGAGTTCCGCGACGTGCGCTTCCACTACCCCGCGAACGTCGTCGCTGCCCGTGCGGCCGCAGCCAAGGAGGCCCGGACCCTGCTCGCGGATGCACACCTGGAGTCCGCAGAGGAAGCGACGGCCACCGTGCAGGACCACGAGGTGCTCCGTGGCGTGTCCTTCGCCGTGCCCCACGGCTCCCGCGTCGCACTCGTCGGCCCCAGCGGCGCCGGCAAGAGCACGATCCTGTCGCTCATCGAGCGCTTCTACGACCCGACGGGCGGCTCGATCCGCCTGCACGGCCACGACGCGCGCACGTATCCGCGCGACGAGCTGCGCGCCCACTTCGGCTACGTCGAGCAGGACGCGCCGACGCTGGCCGGCACTCTCGCCGAGAACCTGCGGCTCGCCTCTCCCGAGGCGACCGATGCCGACTGCGAGCGCGTGCTGCGCGCCGTGAATCTCGGCGACGTGCTCGAGCGCAGCCCCCTCGGGATCGAGGCGCCCGTCGGCGAGGACGGCGTGATGCTCTCCGGCGGTGAGCGTCAGCGACTCGCGATCGCCCGCGCGCTGCTGACCGACGCCCCGATCCTGCTGCTCGACGAATCGACGTCGTCGCTCGACGGTGTGAACGAGCAGCGCATGCGCGAGGCCATCGATGCGGTCTCCACCGACCGCACGCTCGTGGTCATCGCCCACCGCCTGTCGACGGTCGTCGACAGCGACCTGATCGTGGTCCTGCAGGACGGCGTCGTGGTCGGCCAGGGCACGCACGCCGAGCTCGTGGAGTCGACACCGCTGTACCGCGATCTCGCCCGGCACCAGCTGCTGACCTGATCCCCACCCCA
>NZ_QOAY01000151.1:6825-15381 GCF_003314775.1 Microbacterium sp. H6
ACCCATCCTCCCCCACGCTTGGGAGCGTGGGTCTCGACGACGAGCGTGGGTCTCGACCAGCGCCCGAACAACACGAAGGCGGGACGTCGGAGACCACTCAGCCATGGGTTCGTCTCTGATGTCCCGCCTTCGCGGGTTTGCAGGGCACGAGGCCCTGAGGGTGCCGGCTCCCCCGAACCGGCACCGGTCTGGGGAGCTACGCCTTGTCGAGGCGGTAGCGCAGCGAGGCCAGCTCGGCGCGCAGCGCCGCCGGAACCTTGTCGCCGAAGGTGTCGTAGAACTCCTCGGTCAGATCGGCCTCGGTCTTCCACGCCTCGGCGTCGACGGAGAACAGCTCGTCGAGGTCGGCGGCGGGGATGTCGAGTCCGTCGAGATTGAGGTCTTCCACGCGCGGCAGGCGTCCGATCGGGCTGTCGACCGCGGGCACGTCACCGGCGATGCGGCGGATGATCCAGTCGACGACGCGCGAGTTGTCGCCGAAGCCCGGCCACAGGAACCGGCCATCGTCGCCGCGGCGGAACCAGTTGACCTGGAAGATGCGCGGTGCGCGGTCGAAGCGCAGACCGCGGCCCACCTTGAGCCAGTGGCCGAAGTAGTCCGCCATGTTGTAGCCGCAGAACGGCAGCATCGCGAAGGGGTCGCGGCGGAGCTCCCCGACCGTGCCTTCAGCGGCAGCTGTGCGCTCGGACGAGATGTTCGAGCCGAGGAACACGCCGTGCGTCCAGTCGGTTGCCTCGACGACGAGGGGCACGTTGCTCGCGCGGCGTCCGCCGAACAGGATGACGTCGAGCGGGACGGCCTCCTCCCAGTCCTCGGAGATCTGCGGGCACTGGGCCGCCGACACCGTGAAACGGGAGTTGGGGTGCGCGGCAGGGCGTCCCGACTCGGGGGTCCAGTCGTTGCCCTCCCAGTCGATCAGGTTCGCCGGCGCCTCGTCGGTCAGGCCCTCCCACCACACGTCGCCGTCGGGGCGGAGCGCGACGTTGGTGAAGATGGTGTTGCCCCAGAGCGTCTCGACCGCGGTGACGTTGGTCGATTCGCCGGTGCCAGGTGCGACGCCGAAGAAGCCCGCCTCGGGGTTGATGGCCCACATGCGACCGTCTTCACCAGGACGGATCCAGGCGATGTCGTCGCCGAGGGTCTCGACGCGCCAGCCCGGGATGGTCGGACGCAGCATGGCGAGGTTCGTCTTGCCGCATGCCGAAGGGAAGGCCGCAGCCACGTGGTAGGCCTTGCCCTGCGGGTCGATCACGCGGATGAGCAGCATGTGCTCGGCGAGCCAGCCCTCGTCGCGGGCGATCACCGAGGCGATGCGCAGCGCGAAGCACTTCTTGGCGAGGATCGCGTTGCCGCCGTAGCCCGAGCCGTACGAGTAGACCTCGAGCGTCTCCGGGAAGTGCACGATGTACTTGTCGTCGTTGCAGGGCCACTCCACGTCCTGCGCACCCGGCGCGAGCGGGGCACCGACCGTGTGCACGGTCTTGACCCACGGCGCACCCTCGGCGATCTGACGCGTGACGGCATCGCCGACGCGGGTCATGATGCCGATCGAGGCGACCGCGTAGGCGCTGTCGGTGATCTGCACGCCGATGTGCGAGAGCGGGCCGCCGACGCGTCCCATCGAGAACGGGACGACGTACATGGTGCGCCCACGCATCGATCCCTCGAAGATCTCATCCATCTTGGCGTGCATCTCGGCCGGAGCCGCCCAGTTGTTCGTGGGGCCAGCGTCCTCCTCGCGCTCGGAGGCGATGAACGTCCGCCCCTCGGTGCGAGCGACGTCGCTGGGGTGCGAGCGCGCGAGGTACGAGCCGGGTCGCCACTCGGGGTTGAGCTTGATCAGCTTGCCCTCGTCGACCAGTCCGCGCAGCAGCCAGTCGTTCTCGGCCCGCGAGCCGTCGACCCAGTGCACGGAGTCGGGCTGGGTGAGCGCCCGGATCTCCTCGACCCAGGCGGCCAGCTCGGCCATGGCAGGAGTGTCATACGTCGGAGCCGCCCCGAACGTGCGCGTCGGGGAGACGGGAGACGTGCGAGGGGTGAGGACTTCGGCCATGGCCATGACTGCTCCTTAGAAGTGTGGGGCGTTGCACCTATCTTCTTCCGGTTCGAACGCGACTTTCGGCCATTTCAAGCGATAAGAACTGGAATTCTTTCGCTAGACTCAAGGAATGGCGTCCTCCGGCATCCACCTCACGACCCTCGGCCACCGCATCCGTCACCACCGACTGGAGAACGGCTACACGCTCGATGAGCTCGGCGCGCTGGTCGGCGTCGCCGGCTCGCAGCTGAGCCTGATCGAGAACGGCAAGCGCGAGCCCAAGCTCTCCCTCCTTCAGGCGATCGCGCAAGCGACCAAGACCGAGGTGACCGATCTCATCTCCGGTGAGCCGCCGAACCGGCGTGCCGCGCTCGAGATCGCCCTGGAGCGCGCGCAGGAGAGCCCGGTGTTCCGGCAGCTCGGCGTCGCCCCCGTGCGCGTCACCAAGGGGATGAGCGACGAGACGATCGAATCCGTTCTCGGCCTGCACCGGGAGTTGGAGAGGCGGGAGCGCGAGGCCATCGCGACCCCGGAGGAAGCACGCCGCGCCAACACCGAGCTGCGGCTGCGGATGCGCGCCCAGAACAACTACCTCCCCGAGATCGAGAAGCTCGCCGAGAAGCACCTCAAGGCTGCGGGACACGTGCAGGGTGCACTCACCCACCGCACCGTGAGCATCATGGCCGAGAAGCTCGGGTTCGAACTGATCTATGTCAACGACCTCCCGCACTCGACACGGTCGGTCACCGACCTCGAGAACGGGCGGATCTACCTGCCGCCGGCCTCGATCCCCGGCGGTCACGGCCTGCGCTCGATGGCGTTGCAGGCGATGGCGCATCGACTTCTCGGACACACCCCGCCGACCGACTACGCCGACTTCCTGCAGCAGCGCCTGGAGATCAACTACTTCGCCGCATGCTGCCTGATGCCGGAGACGGCTTCCGTCGCGTTCCTGCAACAGGCGAAGAAGGACCGCAACCTCGCCGTCGAGGACTTCCGCGACGGCTTCGGCGTCACGCACGAGGCGGCGGGCATGCGCATGACGAACCTGTTGACACAGCACCTCGGCATGGCGCTGCACTTCCTGCGCGTCGACTCCACCGGGGCGATCACCCGTGTGTACGAGAACGACGACCTGCCGCTGCCGATGGATGTGACCGGTGCCGTGGAGGGACAGCGGGTGTGTCGCAAGTTCCAGGCCCGCGCCGCGTTCACGCAGCAGAACCGCACGGTGGAGCACCACCAGTACACCGACACCCCGTCCGGCACCTTCTGGTGCTCGACGCAGACCGGGTCGTCGACCGACGGCGAGTTCTCGGTGACGGTCGGGGTGCCCTTCGACGACGCACGGTGGTGGCGTGGACGCGAGACGAACGACCGCGCGGTATCGACGTGCCCCGACGAGTCGTGCTGCCGTCGCCCCTCGGCCGAGCTGAGCGATCGGTGGAGCGGACGGGCCTGGCCGAGCGCGCGCGTGCACACGCACATGTTCTCCCCTCTCCCCCGCGGCGCGTTCCCGGGCGTCGACGACAACGAGGTCTACAGCTTCCTCGCCCGCCACGCCAGCGAGTAGGCGCCACGCCAGCGAGTAGGGGCGGGTCGGGCTCGGGCAGGCGTCTCAGTCGTCGGCGAAGCGGGCGAACCGCGCGAGGGCTGCGGCCACGACCTCGGGATCCTCTGGCGCCTCGAAGAGCTCTGGCGGTGCACTCCTGGTCGCGCTCGCATGCGACCAGGAGCCGATGACGCGGCCCTGTTCGACGATCGTCGGACGCACCATGCCGTTCTTCCCCGGCCCGATCGCCGCCAGATACGCCGGGTCGCATACGGCCGTGCGATCGGCGTAGGAGATGTAGTACTCGTCGAACGCGCCGAGCGCATGGACCGATGCGGCGCCGCTCGCCCGACGCGGAGGCCGGCACGCGACGAAGAGCCCTTCGTCGACCTCTTCGACGCTGGAGGCCGCCCGCTCTGCCGCCTCACGCGACTGACCCAGAGTGAGGCCCGACCACCACGCGAAGTCGGCGACCCCGGCAGGACCATGGCCGTCGACGTAGCGGACGAACAGCTCGGCGAGCGGATCGTCGGGTGCTGCGTGCTCGCGGATGTGCTCCTCCACGAGGACGAAGCGCTGTTCGCGGGCGACACCGGCGCGGGCCACGACCGGTCCCTGGCAGATCAGCCCGGCGATCGTGAGGGTGAACAGCAGGTGGATGCCGCGCTGACCGGAGGGGTCGATGCCGATCCCCTCCAGCACCTCGAACACCTCCGCACGCGTGCACCCGCCATCGCGCAGGCGCGGCGTCAGGGCGCGAACGGCAGCGGCGACCATGTCGTCGTCGATGCCGAGGTCACGGTGACGGGTGGCTGCCTGCTGCCGCTGCCGCCCAGCGGTGACCTGGAGCATCCAACCGAGGTCTCGCGCCGGGACGGTGTGCAGGGTGCCGCGCATCGTCCACGCGCGCACGATGTCGCCGCGGTCGAAGGCCCGGTCGACGTCGCGCAGTGTCGGCTCACCGCGGGTACGCACGGCGAGCGCCCACCGACCGGCCGTGAAGTCCTGACTCTGCACGGCGAGCATGTGCTGCGCCGCATCCGTCACGGTGCGCGCCGGAGCGGTCAGGCGATGCGAACGGAGGCGTTGTGAACGGAGACGATCGGTGCGCTGAGCCGCGGTTTTCATGACCTCATCATGCCGGGTACTCCGGACGATACGACGAAACCCGGCGAACGGCGAGACTCAGCCCTGCAGGGTCACCTCGCGGCGCTCCGGCAGCACGATCGGGTGCGAGCCCGCCATGACCTCGAGCACACGGATGACCTGGCAGGAGTATCCGAACTCGTTGTCGTACCAGACGTACAGGATGAGGGTGTCCTCGTCGGCGATGGTGGCGAGGCCGTCGACGATGCCGGCACGGTGCGAGCCGACGAAATCGGTGGAGACGACGTCGGGGCTCTCCACGTAGTCGATCTGCTGACGGAGCTTGGAGTGCAGCGAGACGCGGCGCAGGTAGTCGTTGACCTCGTCCTTGGTCGCGGGACGCTCGATGGTCAGGTGCAGCACCGCGAGCGACACGTCGGGCGTCGGGACGCGGATCGAGCTGCCGGTGAGCTTGCCCTCGAGCTGCGGGAGCGCCTTGGCCACGGCCTTGGCCGCCCCCGTCTCGGTGATGACCATGTTGAGCACGGCCGAACGTCCGCGTCGGTCGCCCTTGTGGAAGTTGTCGATCAGGTTCTGGTCGTTCGTGAACGAGTGCACGGTCTCCACGTGCCCCTTGACGACGCCGTACGCCTCATCGATCGCCGCGAGCACCGGAGTGATGGCGTTGGTCGTGCAGGACGCGGCCGAGATGATGCGGTCGGAGTCGGCGATGGTGTCGTCGTTGATGCCGTGGACGATGTTCTTGAGCGGGCTCTTGCCGGGGGCCGTGAGCAGCACGCGGGCGACGCCCTTCGACTGCAGGTGCTGGGAGAGCCCCGCCTCGTCGCGCCAGCGTCCGGTGTTGTCCACGACGATCGCGTCGTGGATGCCGTGCGCGTTGTAGTCGATGGTCGCCGGGTCGTCGGAGTAGATCACCTGGATGCGGGTGCCGTTCGCGATGATCTGCTCGGCATCTTCGTCGACCGTGACCGAACCGGCGAAGCGGCCGTGCACGGAGTCGCGCAGCAGCAGCGACGCGCGCTTGACGAGATCGTTCTCGGCACCGCGGCGGACGACGATGGCACGCAGACGCAGCCCGCTCCCGCCTCCCGTGTGGGCGATGAGGATACGAGCGAGGAGGCGGCCGATCCGCCCGAACCCGTAGAGCACGACGTCGGTGGCCTCAGCGGCGACAGCTCCCATGGCCGGAGCGAGCACATCTGCGAGATAGGCCTCCAACGGCTGACCGCTCTCCGCGTGGCCGGCGACCAGGCGGGCGACGTCGAGGGAGGATGCCCCGGGCGCGAGAGCATGGATCGCTTCCAGCACCGCAAGGCTGTCCTCGATCGGCAGACGCTCGTGACCGAGCTGGGCGACACGCTCGTGCACCTCGACCAGCCCCGTCGCCGACAGGCCGAGCAGACGATGCCCGTGGAGCGACGTGACGACGTCGTGCTCCCGTCGGAGTGCCCCGATGAGCGGGATCATCCGCTCCGCCAGCTCTTCGCTCTCTGTCCAGTCGTCGCGGTGTGCCGCGGAATCGTTCATCTGCGTCCTTGCATGTGTGAGCGCGCGCCGAGGTCGCCGGCGCGCGAGTTGCCGGGTGGATCGGGGGATGCATCCAGCGTACAAGTCGCAGGAACACGTGCCGAATCCGACGGCTGCGGACCGGGGTCGAGCAGGCCCGGCTTCTCGCGGGAATCCCCCGGTCACCCGTCGCGTTCTCCCCCTCGGACGCTCCACGAAAGGCTCGCGATGACCCCCAGCCCCCGCCGCTCGGCATGGCCGCCCCTGCTGCTCGCGATCGCCCTCGAGGTGAGTGCGACCCTCTCCCTCCGCGCCGCCGAGGGGTTCACGCATCCGTTCTGGCTCGTCGTCGTGGTGCTCGGCTACACGGGGTCGCTCTGGCTGCTGTCGGTCGTGCTCGACCGCGGCATGGCCGTCGGCGTCGCATACGGCATCTGGTCGGCGATCGGCGTCGTGCTCACCGCCGCGCTCGGCACGGTGCTGTTCGGCGAGCTGCTGGGACCGGTGCAGATCGTCGGCGTCGGCGTGATCGTGGTCGGCGTGCTGCTCGTCGAACTCGGATCCCATACGCGCGATACGACGGAGGCGACGTCGTGACCTGGGTGTTCCTCGCCCTCGCGATCGCGAGCGAGGTCACGGCGACGCTGAGCCTGCGCGCATCCGAGGGCCTGCGCCGTCGCCGCTGGATCCCCGTGATCGTCGTCGGCTATCTCGCCGCCTTCACCCTGCTCGGCACGATCCTCGCGATGGGGATGCCGGTGGGTGTCGCCTACGGGATCTGGGCCGCCGCCGGTGTCGCGCTGACCGCGGTGCTCGGGCGGGTGATCTTCAAGGATCACTTCTCGGCCATGATGGCGATCGGCGTCGCGCTGATCGCGGTCGGAGTCGCGATGATCGAGTTCGGCGGCGGCCACTGACGACAACGCGCCATGAGCTTCTCCTCGGCAGCAGTTTTGCGTCTACACTGGTAGAATAATGACACAGTCACTCCACGGCGACGATGCCGACCTGATCATCCGCGGCGGCCGCATCCGCACCCTCGACCCTTCCGACACGATCACGGAGTCGCTCGCCGTCCGCGACGGGGTGATCGTCGCTCTGGGTGCGGAGGCGGAGGCTCTGGATTCGCGCGCGGTGATCGAGCTGGACGGGCGCACCGCGATCCCCGGCATCAACGACGCCCACCTGCACGCCGCATGGCTGGGGGCACGGTGGCCGCATCTCTTCTTCTCCGACACACCGCCGGAGGAGCAGCCGTCCGGACGGCTCGTGTCGACGTCGGGGGAACGCCGGTCGGCGCTGCGACGCGCATGGGCACTGCTCGCCGAGCTCGGCATCACGAGCTACACCGAGCCGGGGATCGGCCCCGGCGAGGACGACGGCGAGACCGGATGCTTCGGCTCCGACATGCTCGACACCTACCTCGAGCTGCATCGCGAGCGCGCCCAGACCTCCCGCGTGACCCTGCTGAGACTGTTCGGCACGATCGACGGCGAGAGCACGCTCGACGACTTCGAGCGCGGGGTGCGCATCCCCGCACCGCCCTCCGACCCTCGATGGCTCGCGATCCCCGGCGTGAAGATCTTCGCGGACGGCATCCCCCCGATGGCGACCGCCTGGGTCGATGAACCCTACGCCGACGGCACCACCGGCGGACTGCTCACCCGTGGCGAGCCCGACGCCCGCACCGCCTTCCGACGCATGCTCGAACTGGCCTCTGCCCGCGGGCTGCAGATCGCGGTGCACGCGACGGGAGACCGTTCGATCGCCGAGTTCCTGTCCGTGCTGGAGGGCCTGCACGCACAGCACCCCACGCCGTCGGGTCCGCACTATGTCGTGCACGGAGATCTCGCCACGACCGAGCAGATCGCCAGGATGGGGCGCATCGGCGCGGGGTTCGCGGTGCAGCCGCTGATCGCGGCGCACACGCACTCCTGGGCGGCGATGCAACTGGGAGAAGCCAGACTCGCCTCCGCATGGCCGCTCGCCGAGATGCTGACCTCGGACGCGCTGACCACGATCACGAGCGACTCCCCCGTCGCGAGCCCGGACTGGCGGCTGGGTCTCGACGCGTCCCTCGCGCTGCTCACCGCCACGGGCGCCACGGACGACGCGGGCACCAGGAACCGGCTGCTGCGCTCCGTCACCGTCGACCCTGCTCGACAGGATGGCGCCTCGACATGGAAGGGCTCGCTGGCCATCGGCATGGTCGCCGACGTCACCGTCCTCGATGAGGACCCCCTGACGCCCGGCCGCGACCTCGCGACGATCGGCGTCGCCCGCACGATCGTGGACGGGCGCACGGTCTTCTCGCGCGGCTGATCTCGAAAGCGATGCACGAAAACGGCGGGCG
>NZ_QOAY01000151.1:15472-20272 GCF_003314775.1 Microbacterium sp. H6
CGGTCACCCGGCGCCGGGACGAGTCTCACACCGCAGTCGCCACGAGCACCCGCGGGCTGCCGGGCAGCGCGACCTTGTCGCGCACCGACCAGCCGGCGTCGGCGAGCCATCCGCGCACCTCGGTCTCGGGATAGACGACGGTGCCGTCGATCACGAGGTACTCGCCCGCGTGCAGGGCGTCGAGCCCGCGCTGCTCCACATCCTCGTCCAGGAAGAAGTCGAGCACGGTCAGGGTCGCGCCGTCGACGGCAGCCGCCCGCAGGTTGCGGAAGATCTGCGCATTCTCCTCGGCGGAGAAGCGGTGGATCACGTGGTTCGCGAAGACCGCGTCGTACTCTCCCTCGGGAGCGGTGGTCGCCGTGTCGCCGACCTCGACCGTGGCACGCTCCTGCACTCCCGCAGCTGCGACCGCGTCGGCGATGCCGTCTTCGAAGCCGGGAGCGTAGAGGAACGTGGTGTGCAGCTCGGGGTTGTCCGCCATGACGGACAGCGCGAACTCGGCGGACAGGCCGCCGAAGTCGAGCACCCTGGTCGCACCGTCGAGGTCGACGTGACGGCCGAACTCCTGCGCGTGCAGACGGTTGTACGTCATGACGCCGGCCATGAAGGTCGCCCAGCGGGCGTCGTCCATCTGCAGGTCGCCCGGCTCGGTCGTGTCGACCGTATGCGCGAACTGCAGCCAGTGCGGGTAGCTGATCTCGTCGAGGAACGTGAGGAAGGGAGCGAGGTCGATCGCCGCCTCGTCGCCGACCAGGTACGCGGCGGCATCCTCGGCGAGCGCGTAGCGTCCGCCGGTCCTGGTGAGCAGGCCCTTGGCGGTCATCGCATCGGCGAGCAGCGTCGCGATGCGCTCGCTGACCGCGCACCGCTCGGCGATCGCGGCCGCCGTGTCCGCCCCGTCGGCGATCGCGGCGAACAGGCCGATCCTGCTGGCCTGGAAGAGCTGCTTGGAGGCCATGTAGCCGGTGGCGATGTCGAGGATCCGCGCCGCGTCGGCGGTGGGGGTTTCGGTCATGAGCGAGCCTTTCGAATTATCTACGAATGTTGGAAATAAAGATCATGGTTGAAGCCGGATGTCGAGGGGGCTTCAATCCGCGAGGAACTCCCGCACCGCGGTCCGGAACCCCGGTGCGTGCAGGGCCGCGAGATGGTCGCCGGGAACGCGCCGTGTCCGTGCATCGGGTAGCAGCGCCGCGAGGTCGTCGATCCCCGCCGCCATCCCGTCGTCGACTCCACCGATCAGGAGGACCGGAACGCCCGGCCCGCCGCGATCGGCGACGAAGGGCTCCGCCGCCAGACCCTCGATCAGATCGAGCAGGTCGGCAGGACGGTTGCCCGGCATCGACACCATGCCGAGGATCATGCCAGTGAGCGGATCCCTCGGCGCGCTGCCGTCCGCGAGGGAGGCTCGCGCGGCCGGGAGGTCGACGAAGGAGAAGGGCTCCCCCGCGCTGAGCCCGCCGAGCACGAGCCGCCGAACGGCGATGTCGTGACGGGACGCGAGGTCCCATGACAGCCGCGCCCCGAGCGAGTAGCCGACGAGGTCGACCTCCTGCTCACCGACGGCCGCACGGATCGATGTGGCGATGGTGTCGGTCACGGCCGATGTCGTCGCGGTCCCGAGCGCGATGCTGTCGCCGTGAGCCGGAAGGTCGATCACCACACGCGGTCGATCGCCGAGAACGGCGTCCCACTCGCTTTCGGGCCAGTCCAGACGCCCCCTCGAGGCCAGGCCGTGCAGGAACACGACAGGACGCCCCGCTCCCGGATGGTGCGAGACGGACAGTGGTGCGGTCATGAGGCGCCTTCCTCTCGAATGCGGCGCCTCGCGGTCAGCGGAGTCGCGCCAGGAACTTCCGGATGTAGTCCTCGTAGTCGGCGATGCGCTCGCCCTCGGGATACATGAGGTTGATCACCGTCGCTCCGACGGCGACCGAGATGAACTCGTTCGCGAGGGCCGCATAGTCCTGATCCCGGATGGATCCGGCATCGCGCGCCGCCTCCATCCGCTCGACGAGCATCGCGTGCCACCGCGCGAGATGCGTGCGGTAGAGCACCGTGAGCTGATCGTTCGACATCGCGTACTCCCAGAGGGCGAGGAGCACACGCCCACTCGCGATCTCCCCGACACTGCTCGGCAGCGTACCCTCGAGCACCTGCTGCAGCATCCGCTCGGGCGTCGCGCCCTCGGAGATCGACTCCTGGAGCCAGGTGTCGTGCTCGAGCAGCACGGTCTCGAAGGTGGCGGCGACGATGCTCTCCTTCCCGGGGAAATAGTGCTTCAGGGCACCGTTCGCGAATCCGGCCTCGGCGGCGATGCTGCGCATGGTCGCCGCCTCGAATCCGCCCTTCAGGATGATGCTCTTCGCCACCTCGACGATGTCCCGTCGACGCTGGTCGTGGTCGATGATCTTCGGCATGTCGTCCTTCCGGCCGATTCTGCTGCGTGGAGTGTTCCGGCCTGGAGCTACCGTACCGCCGCATCGCGCACCTCCCGCAGAGCGAGCCACTGCGCGCGACGTTCGCGCTGGGCGCGCGGGTCGGCGACAGGCGAGGCCAGCCGAAGGCGCTCGGAGTAAGGATGCTCGGGGGCACGGGTCACCTGCTCGCCCTCCCCGACCTCGACCAGCTCACCGCGGTACATCACCGCGACCCGATGGCAGACCCGTCGCACGACGCCCAGGTCGTGGGAGACGAAAAGGTAGGCCACACCGGTGTCGCGCTGCAGCTCGATGAACAGGTCGAGGATCGTCGCCTGCGTGGTGAGGTCGAGCGCACTCACCGGCTCGTCGCACACGATCAGGCGAGGGCCCCGCACCAGCGCGCGGGCGATCGCGACCCGCTGCCTCTGCCCGCCGGAGAACTCGCTCGGATACCGGTCCACCGACGTCGACGGCAGCCGCACGCGATCGAGCATCTCCCGTACCTTCGCCTCTGCGGCCTTGGCACCGATGCCGGTGGTGAGCAGCGGCTCAGCGAGGATGTCGCCGATCGTCATGGCGGGATTCAGCGAGCCGTAGGGGTCCTGGAAGACGACCTGCACGTCATCGGCGAGCGCTCGGCGATGACGGGTGCCGAGGTGGCTGATCTCGCGCCCGTCGAACCGGATGCTGCCGGCTGTGACGGGAGCGAGCCCGAGGATGGCCTTGCCGAGCGTCGACTTCCCCGACCCGGACTCTCCGACCAGACCGAGGCACTCCCCGGGTGCGATGTCGAGCGAGACGCCGTGCAGTGCCCGGTAGGCCTGCCGTCCGCGACCGTATTCCACGACCAGGTCGTTCACCTCGAGCAGCGGGTTCATGCGGGGACTCCCGTCGTGCGGCGGTCGAGCTCGGCTCTGCCCTCGGCGTCGTCGAGCGACGCGGCGATCAGTTCTCGCGTGTAGTCGACGGCAGGGGCGGCGAAGAGGTCGTCGACAGGGCCCGACTCCACGATGTCGCCGCCGCGCATCACGATCACCCGATCGCAGATGTCCGCCACGACGCCGAAGTTGTGCGTGACGATGAGCAACGCCATCCCGTACTCCGCCTGCAGCTCGCGCAGCAGCTCCAGCACCTCGGCCTGCACCGTGACGTCGAGCGCGGTCGTCGGTTCGTCGGCGACGAGGAGCGACGGCTTGCCTGCGATAGCCCCCGCGATCAGCACCCGCTGCGCCATGCCTCCCGACACCTGGTGGGGGTAGCTGCGCATCACCCGGTCGGGGTCGGTGAGGCCCACTCGCACGAGCATCGCCCTGGCGCGTTCCTTCGCCGCAGCCTTGCTGAGCCCATGCGTGCGGCGCAGCGGCTCGACCAGCTGATGGCCGATCGTGTACGAGGGGTCGAGGTTGCTCATCGGCTCCTGCGGCACGTAGCCGATGGAGCGCCCCAGCAGGGCATGGCGCTGCGCGGGTGTCGCCTGCGTGACGTCGACACCACCGACCCAGATCGCGTCGGCGGTCGCCCGCCCGGTGGCCGGAAGCAGGTCGAGCACCGAGAAGACCGTCTGCGACTTCCCGGATCCCGACTCGCCGACGATGCCGACGACCTCGCCGGGGGCGACGTCGAGGGTCACCCCGTGCACCACCTCGGTCTCGCCGTTCGGTGTGGCGTGCACGACCCGGAGGTTCTCCACGCGCAGAGCCGAGGCCTCCGCGGCGTGCTGCGCCGTGCCGGACGGGGAATTCGGTCCGGAGAGGGCGGCGGACCCGGCAGCGGAGACGGCGACGTCCTTCCGACGACGGGACACCCGTGGCGTGCGCACCTGCACCAGCTCGGCGAGCGTCGACCCCATGATCGCGAGCACCGCGATCGTGAGCCCGAGGGCCGCCGACGGCCACAGCAGCATGAGCGGATACGTGAGCATGAGGCGGAAGCCCTCCAGCATCATGGCTCCCCAGCTCGGGACGTTGGAGTCGCCGATGCCGAGGAACTGGAGGCCTGCCTGCATGCCCATCGCGATACCGGCGGTCAGCGCCGTCTGGATGATCACGGGCGGATAGACGGCCTTGATCACGTGGCGGAAGATGATCCGTCCGTCGGAGAGTCCGGAGACCCTCGCAGCGTCGATGTAGGGCTCGCTGCGCACGGCGAGCGTCTGCGAGCGGGCGATGCGGAAGTAGCCGGGCACCATGAACACGCCGACGGTGGCCATCAGCAGTTCGAAATTGTTGCGAGACCCTGCGGCCACGACGAGCAGGATGATCATGCCGGGGATCGACTGCAGGGCATCGCTGATCCATGTGGAGACCCGGTCGAACGCTCCCCCGAAGTAACCGGCGGCGACACCGGCGGGCACACCGATCACGAGTGCGGTGACGAT
>NZ_QOAY01000151.1:20308-23387 GCF_003314775.1 Microbacterium sp. H6
GATGAGCGCGCCCCACAGCGTCGTGCGGGTGCCGTAGATGAGGCGGCTGAGGATGTCCCGCCCCGTGGAGTCGCCACCGAGCAGATGCTCCGGTCCCGGTGCGGCCTTCGCGGCGGACAGGTCGACGAAGTTCGGGTCCATCGGTGCGAGCAGCGGGGCGAACACGCCCACCAGCACGATGAGCACGAAGATCGCGAGCGGGATGTACCCGCCGGGGTGACGGAGGAACCGCCGGAACAGGCTCGACCTCCGCTTCTGCGCCGCGCGGTCGAACGCGACCCTGATGTCTGTCGTGGTCATGCGACGCGCACCTTCGGATTGATCCAGCCGAGCACGAGGTCGAGCAGGAGGTTGATGAGGACGACGAAGACGACGGAGACGACCGTGATGCCGAGCAGCATGGGGATGTCGCCGTTCTGCGATGACTGGTTCGTGAGCTGGCCGAGCCCCGGGAGGCTGAAGATCTGCTCGACCACGATCGCGCCGGAAAGGAGGCCGACGAACATGAGCGCGATCACAGTGAGGGCCGCCGGCGAGGCGTTTCGGAGGATGTGCAGGTTGACGCGGGCGGCGGAGAGTCCTCGGCTGCGGAGAGTGCGTACCCAGTCCTGTCGGCTCTGCGCGATGACGGCGTTGCGCAGCTGCTCCGACACCGCGACGATGCCGCCCAGCGCGAGCGAGATCGCCGGAAGGGTGATGGAGCGCAGCCAGCCGTCGACGGACTGCGTCGGGGGCACGTAGCCCACGGCCGGGAACCACTTCAGCTGCACGGCGAGCCACATCACCAGCACGAGGCTGACCCAGAATCCCGGGAGTGCGAACAGCACGACGGAGATGCCCTTGATGATGCGGTCGAACCAGGTGCCGGGTCGGAGTCCGGTGATCATGCCGAACCCGATGCCGACGACCGCGGTGATGAGCGTCGCGAAGGTCACGACGCTCAGCGTCACCGGGACCTTGATCGCGAGCTGCGCGCTCACCGGTTGGAAGTTGCGCCAGGAGACGCCGAAGTCGAGCAGCACGGCGTGTGAGAGCCAGTCCCAGAACTGCACGAGGAGCGGACGGTCGAGACCGATCTTCTCGGCCAACGCCGCCTGCTGCGCTGGGCTCGCCGTGGTGCCGAGCAGGGATGCGGTCGGGTCGCTGATGGCCAGGTGCGCCAGGAAGAAGGTGCCGATCGAGACCGCGACGAGCAGGAGGATGCCGGACAGCACCCGCTTCGCCGTGAACACAAGCATGAGAACCTCGGGAGGGGTCGGAGGGGGCAGGACCCGGGGGCGGCCGTGTCGTGGCCGCCCCCGGAGGGCATCAGCCCTGGGTGATGTAGCGCAGGGTGGGGAACATCATCCCGACCACGGGCTGCAGCTGGATGCCGGGTGCCGTGTAGTAGATGTTGTTGGCCTGGTACCAGACCGACCACCACGCCTGATCGACGAGGGCCTTGTTGAGCTCCTTGACGGCGTCGGTCTGCGCGTCGCCGCGTTCCTTCTGCACCTTATCGACGAGCGGGGCGATGACCTCGTTCTGGGCGTAGTCGGGTTCGGGGTTGAACCACTGCACGCTGGTGACCTGACGGGCCACCGTCGCGACGTCGTTGCCGTCCATCGCGAGGAACGAGATGAACATCGGGTAGTTCGGCGCGTTCAGCTGGTAGTCGGGCATCTGCATGTTGTCCCAGGTGACCGTGACACCCAGCTCGTTGAGCGCCTGCTCCGCGGAGGGCTTCCACATCTCGAAGATCGGCGACATGGGCATCGAGATCGCGAACCCGTCGGGGTAGCCGGCGTCGGCGAGCAGCTTCTTGGCCTTGTCCATGTTGTAGGCGTAGGTCTCGTTGAGGGCGGGGTCGTTGACTGTGCCGCCGTCGGGGAACACCTGGTTCGTGGCGACGCCGGCGCCGCTGCCGACGGCGGCCAGGATCGCGGCGCCGTCGAAGGCGTAGTTCAGGGCCTGGCGCACCTCGAGCTTGCCGAGGGGCTCGCTCTTCGCGCCGGTGTGGTCGGTGATGACGAGTCCGGCCCAGCCGGAGACGCGCTCCGCGGTGTTCCAGCCCTGCTGCTTCGCCTGCTCGAGGTTGGCGACGTCGCCGTACTGCACGTTGATCTGGCCGCTGAGCATCGCGTTGTGTCGGGCGGTGGCGTCGGTGATCGGGTAGATCGCGAGCTCGGAGAACGGATAGGTCTCGGCATCCCAGTAGTCGGCGGTCTTGGTGAAGTGGTACTCCGCACCGGCGACGCTCGTGGCGCTGTCGAGGACGTACGGGCCGGAGCCGATCGGCTCGCTGCCGAGTGTTCCCGCCTCGATGGCCGCGGGCGAGGCCACGTAGCTGCGGCCGAGGCCCATGAAGTAGAGGATCGTGTCATCGCGCTGTGTGAGCACGATGCGCACGGTGTCGTCGTCGACCTTCTCGAACGAGGCGACGTTGACGTAGGCCTCCCCGGAGCGCGCTCCGGCCTTCAGGTACTCGAGGCTGGTGATGACGGCGTCGACGTCGACCGGGGTGCCGTCGCTGAACACGGCGTCGGTGCGGATGTCGAGGTCGATGCTCAGGTCGTCGTCGGCGACCGTCCAGTCTGTGGCCAGCGACGGGATCGGTTCGCCGTCGGCGTCGAGGGCGATCAGGGCGTCGTAGACCGCGGAGAGGTACGGACCGTCGAAGCCGATGTCGGCGAGGGAGGGATCCCACGACGTGATGTCGAGGAAGTTGCCGATGTTCAGGGCGTCGGGGCCTTCGGCAGCACTGCCGTCGGACGGGGAGGGCGTTGCGCCGCCGCTGCAGCTGGTGAGCGCGAGGGTCGCGGCCACGGCTGCGGCGAGCGCGAGGGGCATTCGTTTCATGGTTCCTTCTCTCGGGTGCAAGGGTGGTGAAGAAGGCTCGGAGTGCCGCTGGCCGGTAGCCGGATCCGGCGTCACCTCGATGTGTCGCGCTGGTTAGTCTACAGGTGTGGAAAAAGAGCGCAAGGGTGATTCTTGCCACGGATGCCCCACCCCATGCCCGGGGGCGCACCGGGCTTGTCCGAGCGCGCAGGCATAGCGGCAGATCGGCACCCCGTTCAGCCGACGCCCGCCTCAGGCAGCG
>NZ_QOAY01000151.1:23501-25533 GCF_003314775.1 Microbacterium sp. H6
TCTCAGGCAGCGCCCCTCTCAGGCAGCGACATCGAAGCGTGCTCGCCCACCCAGCCGCGGAGTGCGCGCCGGATCAACCGAGGCGGGCGGCAGGAACCACACCTTTTCGCGACCACCGCCACCGCCACCGCCACCGCCACCGATGCGGATGCCCCACCCGTTGTCGTGGATGCGGTGATGACAGGTCTCGCACAGCAGCACGCCGTTCGAGAGGTCGGTCGGCCCCTGGTCGCGTCTCCACCAGCGGATATGGTGCGCCTTCGTCATCTCCGGGGGGAGTCCACACATGGCGCAGCCGCCGTCCCTCTCCACGAGGGCCAGTCGTTGCGACCGCGTGAAGAGGCGCTTCTCCCGCCCCCAGTCGAGCACCTCGCTCACGGTACCGAGCACGCACGGGATCACTCCCCCGCCCGCAGCCATCCGCCGCGCAGCTCCGATGCTGACGGGCTGCTCGATTCCGTCGATCTCGGCCGATCCCGCACCCGCTTCCAGCGCGTCGAGATCCACCCGCACGATGACGGTCGCGCCCGCCAACGGCACGCGAGCCTCGCAGTCGAGCACATGCCCGGCGAACACCGCGAGCGCATCGGCCTGGATCATCGGCACGGTGCGACGATCGGCATCGGGCGCGTCCGGGGCCGTCGCATCCTTCCGGGCGGCGAATGCGGCGCTCACGTAGCCGCGGATGGCGGTCACGACGGGTGCGGCAGTCTCCGCATCGAGGACGGCGTTCAGATGCACCATCCCGCCGCGCTCGTGGATGGTCAGGGATCGTCGGGAACGCTGCTCCTCGAGACGCGACTCCACCCCATCCGGGTCCAACCAGGCTTCCGCCCGCACGACCAGCTTCCGTACGTCGTCGATCGCGAGCCCCGCCGACTTCTCGACCAGCACACGCTCCGCTTCGGCGACACGCTCGACACCGACCACCACGCGGCATCGGTCGAGCAGCGCGATGATCACCGCTGCCGCCTGAGCGCTGAGTGCGCCCGCGTCGAGAGCCTCCCGAATCAGTGGATACCTCGCCGGCAGCGGTACACCGAGGAGATCGGCGCGTGGTGCGACCGCCTCTCCGACCTTCACCAGCCGATGCGCCTCACCGCGCGACACCCCGACAGTCGCCGCGATCAAGGTCGCCGGATTCCGGAAGCCCTGCTGCTTCGCAAGGCTCTCCGCCCCCAGCTCCGGACGCGACTCCCGCGAGATGCATGCGGCGACCTCGATGTGCACCGCGTCCAGCCGGCGTTGCAGCACGCCGATCGACGTGCTCACCGCGATCAGCTGCTCACGCGAGAGGTCTCCCGAACTCTCGGCGTCGGCCCACGCCGCATCGAGGCGGGACATCGCCTCGTGCAACACGGCCAACTTCGACATGCCTCGATTCTACCGAATCAGCGCTCGACATTCGAAGTTATGTTCGATCTCATTACAGCATTCCGTTGCCGTCGCCTCCAAGGCCGAGGCCGCCACACGTCCGACCCGACCGTCAGGGCGTATCCCGCACAATGCTCTTCGCCTCATCGACGAGCGCACGATACCCGGGGAGGAACGGCTCGACGAGCTTCGTCTCAAGCTGCGACTCCAGATCACAGAGCACACGCCGCTCCGCCTCATCCACCACGAGCTCACCACTCCCGTTGGCAGCGGCAAGCCATTCGAAGAGCACCAGCGCTTCGCCAGCCGTCAGCTGCAGCTCGACCGACACCCTCTCTCCGCTTCCCGCCATGCGCATCATGCCAGTCGTGAACACCACCCCGCACTCCCCCTCCACTCACCACTCACCACGCTCCATCCGCCCGCACTCCGCGGTCGACCCAGCAGTCGGCGAGGGCGGTGCGCACCTCGTCGCCGTGGTCGCGCGCCAGCGCGAGGGCGGCATGGTTGAGCTCGAGCTGTGCGACGCGTGAGGCGCCGAACAGCACGTTCGCCGTCGCGGGGTTGGACAGGCAGAAAGCGATGCCGAGTGCTGCCGGCGTCACGCCGAACCCCTCGGCGACCCGCGCGACCTCGGGGTAGACGGCCGCGATCCGCT
>NZ_QOAY01000151.1:25573-29023 GCF_003314775.1 Microbacterium sp. H6
CGGATCCCGCCGACGTCGGCACCGATCTTCCGTTCCGGCATCCGTCCGGTGGCGAGGATGCCCCCCTCGAACACGTCCGAGGCCTGGAGGGCGAGCGTGCCGTCGGCGAACAGCGGCCCGTAGGCGTCGCCTTCCGCCATCGACCGACGAGCGATGCCGTACTTCAACTGTGCGAACACCGGTCCGGCCGCCCCCTGAGCCTCGGATTCCGCGAGAGCCTGCCGCGTGTGTTCGATGCGCCAGTTGTTGATGCCCCAGGAACCGACGAGCCCTTCGTCGATCAGCGCGTTCACGTCGGCCACGAGCCGCGGCAGGTCGGGGGCATCGACGTAGTCGCCCACCACGAGGGTGTCGAACCGGTCGAGGCCGGCCCGCTGCAGCGACTCCACGAGCTGCGCACGGAACCCCTGGTTCGGCCAGTCCCACAGCCAGAGCTTCCCGCACAGCACGATGTCCGCGCGGTCGACGCCGCTCGCCCGCAGCGCCTCGCCGAACAGGATGTCGGTGCGGGAGTTCTCGGCGTGCGGACCCATGTTGTAGTACGCGACGTCGAAGAACCCCGCATCGAGCTCCACCGCGCGCCGGATGAGGGTGACCGCCTCGTCCCGCTCCATGCGATCCCAGGTGTTCCACGACCCCAGGGCGAGCGGCGGCACCGGCGCCCCGCCCGAGAACAGGGGTGTGCGGGGATATGTCGGATCGGGCATGAGGGCTCCTTCGCCGTCTCGTGGCACGGGGTTGTGTTTTTCTATGTTTGTAGAATATAACGGACTCATCCCGTCAGAACACCCGTCAGTGAGGACGAACATGACCGTTTCCCCCCGCCGCATCCTGGTCACCGGAGGGGCGTCCGGGCTCGGCCGCGGCATCGCCACCGCCTTCCGCACGGCCGGCGACAAGGTGTTCATCGGCGACGTGGACGCCGACGCAGCCGCTGCCGTCGCCGCCGAGATCGGCGCCACCCCGCTCCCCCTCGACATCGGCGACGAAGCGTCGGTGCGAGCAGCGGCCGAGCGGGTCAGGGAGTCCGGCGGCATCGACGTGCTGGTCAACAACGCCGGCATCGTCGCTGGTGGCGGCACGCTGCAGGAGGTACCGGTGGATGTGGTGGATGCCGTCCTCCGCGTCAACGTGCGCGGCACGTTCCTCATGCTCCACGTCTTCGGCGCACTGCTGGCCGAGGCGGGGCACGGTTCGATCGTCAACATCTCCTCGATCGGCGCCCGCCAGCCCACCGCGGGCCTCGGACACTACGAGGCGACGAAGGCCGCGGTCGACGCCTTCACCCGCACCGCCGCCCTCGAGCTCTCCGCCTCGGGAGTGCGCGTGAACGCCGTCGCACCGGGTCCGGTCCTCACCCCGCTGACGGCCGGCTTCGCCTCCGACCCCGACGCCCGAGCCGCCTGGGAGTCCCGCATCCCCCTCGGGAGCATCGCCGAGGTCGACCAGATCACGCCGCTCGTGCTGTTCCTCGCGAGCGACGCCGCCAACCACATCACCGGAGTCTCGGTCGCCGTCGACGGCGGCCAGCTCCTGGTCTGAGAGGACCCCCATGTCGATACCCACCCTCACCCGCGCCGCCGTGCTCACCGCCCACGGCGAACCCCTCACACTGCAGGAGCTCCCCCTCCCGAGCGAGGTCGAACCGGGCGCCGCGCTCGTGCGCATCGCCTGCACCACGCTCTGCGGCACCGACATCGAGATCTGGGAGGGGAGGATGACCTTCCCCGGCATGCTGCCCATGGTCCTCGGGCACGAGATGGTCGGCGAGATCGTCGCCGTCGGCACGGATACCCGCGATGCGCTGGGTCGACCGCTCTCCGCCGGCGACCGCATCGGCTGGTCGGAGTCGACCTGCGGGGAGTGCCACGGCTGCGTCGTGCTGCGCGAACCCGTCGCCTGCTCGCGCCGCGGCTACGGATTCCTGCAGCGCGCCGATGTGCACCCGTTCGCCACCGCGGGGCTCTCCGAGTACGCCTACGTCACCCCCGGTGCAGCCAAGCTGCTGCTGCCGCCGACGGTCAAGGACACGTGGGCGTCGATGGCGGGATGCGCGGCGAAGACCGTGCTGCGCGCCTTCGAGCGCGCGGGCCGCATCCGTCCAGGCTCGACCGTCGTGGTCCAGGGGTCCGGAGCCCTCGGCATCTTCGCCACCGCCGTCGCGAAGATCGCCGGTGCGGGTTGCGTCATCACGGTCGGCGCTCCCGCCGTCCGCCTCGAGCTCGCCGCGCGCTTCGGTGCGGATGCCGTCGTCGACTTCCGCGACGGACCCGTCGTGGATCAGGTTCTCGAGCTCACCGGCGGCCTCGGCGCCGACCACGTCTTCGACTTCGCCGGGGCACCGAGCGTCGGCCCCGACGCCGTCGGCATGGCCGCGCAGCGCGGCACGATCGCGATCGTCGGCTCCACGGGACCAGCGGGCGACGGCTTCGCCCTCAGCACGATCATGGGCAAGGAGCTCACGGTGGTCGGCTCGTTGAACGGCGACATCTCGGACTACGCCAGGGCCATCGACTTCTTCGCCGCCTTCGCCGATCGCTACCCGTGGGACGCCCTGTTCAGCGCCCCCGTCGGTCTCGCCGACGCCTCGGACAAGATCGCCCGCATGCACCACCTCGATGAGGTCAAGGCCGTCATCGACCCGAGAATGTGAGCCTCCGATGACCACTCCCCTCCGCACCGTCCCCCGCCGCGAGATCGGTCGCAGCGGCATCGACGCCTCGCTGTTCTCCCTGGGCTCCTGGCACACTTACGACCGCATGGACTTCGCCGACGCGGTGGCCATGCTGCGGGAGGCCGTGGAGCGCGGTGTCAACCTCTTCGACGTCGGCGTGTACTCCGCGCCCGGCGCCCCGCCCGTGTTCACGGATGTCATCTTCTCCGCCATGGTCCGCGCCGCCGGTCTCGCCCGTGAGGACTGGCTGCTGTCGTCGAAGCTGTGGCTCGAGGCCTTCGACGCCGACGGCTTCCGCCCGCAGCTCGAGAACGCCCTGATGCGGGTGGGCGTCGAGCACGCCGACCTCGTGATCCTGGGCGACCTGCGGCGGGACGACCTCGACCTGCGCGACCTCGTGATCGATCTCGCCCGACTCACCGAATCCGGACTCATCCGCGCGTGGGGCGTGAACAACTGGTCGGCCTCGAGCATCCAGACCCTGATCGACCTCGCCGCACGAGAGGGGGTCGCCGGCCCGCAGATCGCACAGCTGAAGTACAGCGTGTCCCGACGCTCGATCCCCGACGGCGCCCCGTTCGCCCGCCTGTGGGAGCAGGGCCTCACCCTGCAGGCTTCGGACTGCCTGGAAGGCGGCGTGCTCGCCGGAAAGGTGAACGGCGACCGGCAGATCGGCCGCGACCCCGGAGACATCCGAACGCGGATCATCGCCGACGTGCCCGCGTTCACGGCGCTCGCGGAATCGCTCGACGTCTCGCCCGCACAGCTCGGCCTGG
>NZ_QOAY01000151.1:29274-30626 GCF_003314775.1 Microbacterium sp. H6
TCGAGCGCGTCGGCGCCACGACGCTCCGCGAACTCGTCGAACCGTTCTGGGCCGACCGCGACGTCGTCGACCCCGAGGGCCCCTGAACACCGCCCCGCGACCGTGCCCGCCCGAAGCCTCGCAAGGAGACCCATGACCACCCCCACCGCCACCGCCACCGGACGCCCCACCCTCACCCCCGTGCCGTTCGACCCCGAGGTGCAGGCCGTGCTCGATGAGCTCGACAGGAACCCGCAGCCAGCGCTGACCCGCGACACCCTCCCGCGCGAGGGCACCGACCGCATGTTCCCCGACAACGACGCCGTGATCGCCGGACGTGCGATCGAGTGGGAGGACCGGATCATCCCCGGCCCCGCCGGCGCCCCTGACATCGAGATCACGGTGTTCCGTCCCGTCGGCACCGCGCACGAGGTGCTCCCCGGCTTCGTGAACATCCACGGTGGGGGCATGATCGTCGGACACCGCTCCTGGGAGACCGGCCGCGTGGTCGACATCGTCGCCGAGCACCACGTCGTCGCAGTGAACGTCGAGTACCGTCTTGCGCCGGAGGACCCTTTCCCGGCCGGAGTCGAAGACTGCTACGCCGCCTTCCTCTGGGTGCACGCCCACGCCGCCGACCTCGGGATCGACCCCGATCGCATCGTGGTCGGAGGCGGCAGCGCCGGTGGTGGCCTCACGGCGGCCGTCGCGCTGATGGCCCGCGACCGGCGCGGACCGGTCATGGCAGGGCAGCTGCTGCTGTGCCCGATGATCGACAACACGAACACCAGTGTCGCGAGCCGCCAGTACGACGGCATCGGTACCTGGCAGCGGGAGATGAACCTGCTCGCCTGGTCGTGCGTGCTCGGCGACGACCTCGCCTTCAGCCCGGAAGCCCCGGCGTACGCCGCTCCGAGCCGTGCGACCGACCTCGCCTCCCTCCCACCCGCCTTCATCGAGGTCGGCGAGGCGGAGGCCTTCCGCGACGAGGACACCGAGTACGCGCTGCGCATCTGGGCCACCGGCGGTCAGGCGGAGTTGCACGTGTGGGGCGGTGGCGCGCACGGCTTCGACATGTACATGCCGGATGCCGAGATCTCGCGCGCGGCCCTCGCCACCCGCGCCTCCTGGCTGCGCCGGATCTGGCTGGAAGCCCGATGACCGCCCCCGCGCCGGTGCCGTACGACCCCGCGCTCGTCCCGGGGCTGACCGCGTTCGTCGACCTCGTCGAGGTGATCCCGCTGCGCGCCGAGACGATCCACGCCAACCGCGACCACTTCGCGACCATCATCCCGCCCATGGCGACACAGGCCGCCGGGCGGGCGGTCACCTGGGAGGACCGGACCATCCCCGGCCCCGACGGCGCCCCCGAC
>NZ_QOAY01000151.1:30751-32693 GCF_003314775.1 Microbacterium sp. H6
GATCCACGGCGGCGGCATGGTCCTCGGCACCCGGTTCTTCGGCACGGGCGAGCTCATCGACCTCGCGGAACGCCACGGCGTGATCGGCGTCGCCGTCGAGTACCGCCTCGCCCCCGAGCATCCCGGTCCCGCACAGGCGGAGGACTGCTACGCGGCATTGGAGTGGATGGCCGCGCACGCCGACGAGCTCGGCATCGACCCGGACCGCATCATCGCCTCCGGCATGAGCGCGGGCGGCGGGCTCTCCGCTGCCGTCGCCCTGATGACACGCGACCGCGGCGGCCCACGCCTGGCAGGACAGCTGCTCGGCTGCCCGATGCTCGACGACCGCAACGACACCGTCTCCAGTCGCCAGTACGACGGGTTCGGCGCCTGGGATCGCCACAACAACGACACGGCCTGGAACGCCATCACCGGATCCGACCGCGGCACGGACCGGGTCTCCCCGTACACCTCGCCCGCGCGCGCCGACGACCTGTCCGGCCTCGCGCCCGCGTTCATCGAGGTCGGAGCGGCCGAGACGTTCCGAGACGAGGCGGTCGACTACGCCCTGCGCATCTGGGCGACGGGAAGTCGCGCGGAGCTGCACGTCTGGGCCGGCGGCTATCACGGGTTCTCCGGCTTCTCCCCCGAAGCGGAGGTCTCACGGGCGGCCGTCGCCGCTCGCGACAGCTGGCTGCGGCGCACCCTGCGCCTGGACGGATGAGCATCACCTCGTCCGGACCGACCCCGCGCCCGCGGATGGGCACGCTGCGGGCCATGCTCGTGCTCGGCATGCTGGAGGCGTTCGGTCCGCTGTCGATGGATCTGTATCTGCCCCAACTGCCGCAGCTCGCCGCGTCCCTCGACACCACCGAGGCGCTCGCTCAGGCGACGATGTCGGCGTGCATGATCGGCCTCGGCCTCGGCCAGCTCGTCGCCGGGCCGCTCAGCGATCGTCTCGGCAGGAGGTTCCCGCTCATGGTGGGCGTCTCGGCCTTCGCCGTGCTCTCCCTCCTGTGTGCTCTCGCCCCGACGATCGAGGTCCTGCTGGTGGTCCGCTTCCTGCAGGGTCTCGCGGGATCGGCCGGCATCGTGATCTGCCTCGCGATCGCCCGCGACCAGTTCGAGGGCGTCGAGCTGTCGCGCATGCTGTCGCTGTTGTTCCTGGTCTCGGGCACCGCGCCGATCGTCGCACCCGTGGTCGGCGGTCAACTCGCACTGATCATGGATTGGCGAGGCATCTTCGGCGTGCTCAGCGCGGTGGGTGTCGTGCTGCTCCTGGTCGTCGTGCTCGCCCTGCCGGAGACCCTGCCTGCCGCCGCCCGTCACGGCGGAGGTCTGCGCACGCTCGGACTCCATGCCGGGGCCGTCGTCCGCGATCGTCTGTTCGTGGCCGTGCTGTGCGCCGCAGCAGGAGGCGGTGTCGCCTTCTTCACCTACCTGTCGATGTCGTCGTTCGTGCTGCAGGACGAATTCGGCCTGAGCCCGCAGTCGTTCAGCCTCGCTTTCGCGGCCGGAGCGCTGGCCAGCATCGCCGGCAGCCAGCTCAGCCGTCTCGTGGTCGGCAGATGGGGCCCGCTGCGCGTGTACCTCGGCGGCATCTCGGCCACGCTGGTCGCGACGACCGCATTCCTGGCGCTCGCCCTCTCCGGTGTCGGCGTCACGGGCATCGTCGCCGCGTTGATCGGCTTCATGCTGTGCTCGGGGCTTGGTGGCCCCAACGGCCAGACCCTCGCGCTCGCCCACCACGGAGCACGGGCGGGCACCGCCTCTGCCCTGCTCGGCATGTCGACGTTCCTGTTCGGCCCCGTGCTCGCGCCGATCGCCGCGGGAGTCGGCGGCACGAACGCGGTCACGATGGCGGTGACGATGACCGTGGCTGCGGCCGTCGCCGCGGTCGCCGCGTGGGCGTTCGTGCGCCCGGCCGCGGTCGTCTGAGAGCTCCGCTCAGAATCCGAGG
>NZ_QOAY01000055.1:0-1763 GCF_003314775.1 Microbacterium sp. H6
GGCAACAGCTTAGGACCGCGCCGTTCGGCGGTGCGGCATGATTCGCACCCCGCCCGGCCGCGCTCCTCCGCTCCGGGGCCGCACCGGGCGGCGAGAACGGCCGCATGCGAAGCGGACGCGGATGGCGGAAAGCGGCGGCGCGGCGCGGAATCCGGGGCGTCCAGACCTAGGCTGAAATCCATGGCAGACCTCCCGCCGGATGCCGTGGCATCCGCATCCCTCGCAGACCGTGCCGTCGAGCTGGCTCGGCGGTGGACGATCGAGGCCGCGGCGACAGAACCAGACCCGGCGGCCGCTCGGCTCGCCGGAGTGCTGCAGGACGTGAACGGACTCCCGTTCACCCTGGGGTTCGTCGACGGCGTCATGCGTCCGGAGAGCCTGATCGCCGCGGCCTCGCAGCTGCACCGCATCGCCCCGATCGTGCCGGAGTTCCTGCCCTGGTACCTGCGCTCGGTGGTACGTCTCGGTGGCGGGGTCGCGCAGATCCTCCCGACGCCCGTGGTGCCGATCGCCCGTCGGGTGCTCCGGGACATGGTGGGGCACCTGGTCGTCGATGCGCGCCCTGCCAAGCTCGGCGCCGCGATCGAGCGGATCCGCGCCGACGGCTCCCGGCTCAACCTCAACCTGCTCGGCGAGGCCGTGCTCGGGGAGGCGGAGGCCCGACGACGGCTCGACGGCATCCACGCGCTCGTCCGCCGTCCGGACGTGGACTACGTCTCGGTGAAGGTCTCGGCGATCATCAGCCACCTGTCGATGTGGGCTTTCGACGAGGTCGTCGACGAGGTGGTAGAGCGGCTCCTTCCGCTGTATCTCGCGGCGGCGGCCGACGGCACCTTCATCAACCTGGATATGGAGGAGTACCGCGACCTCGACCTCACGATCGCCGTCTTCACGCGCATCCTCGAGGACCCCCGACTGGCCGGGCTCGAAGCCGGGATCGTGCTGCAGGCGTACCTGCCGGACGCGCTGCCCGCCCTGCAGGAGCTCACCGCGTGGGCGCAGGACCGCGTGGCGCACGGCGGCGCCCGCATCAAGGTGCGTCTCGTGAAGGGGGCGAACCTCGCGATGGAGCACGTCGAGGCGCGGATGCACGGGTGGACGCCTGCGACCTACGACACCAAGCTCGACACCGACGCGAACTACCTGCGCTGCCTCGACTGGGCGCTGCAGCCGGAGCACACGGCTGCGGTGAAGATCGGCGTCGCGGGGCACAACCTCTTCGGCATCGCCTACGCCTGGCTGCTGGCGGGCGAGCGGGGCGTGCGGGAGGCCGTGGAGTTCGAGATGCTGCTGGGCATGGCCCAGGGGCAGGTGCGAGCCGTCTCGCGCGAGGTCGGACCGGTGCTGCTCTACGTGCCGGTGGTGGAGCCAGCGGAGTTCGACGTGGCCATCAGCTACCTGGTGCGCCGGCTCGAGGAGAACGCCTCGCCGGACAACTTCCTCTCCGCCGCCTTCCGACTCGGCGAGGACGAGTCGCTGTTCGTCCGCGAGCAGGATCGCTTCCTCGATGCGCTCGACAGGGCGGGCGACCCGACGCTGCGCATCGGACCCCGTCGCACGCAGGACCGTCTCGCCCCCGTGCACGAGTCGCTGCGCCCTGCACCCGTCGCCCCGGTGCCGGAGACCGACCTGACCAAGGCGGTGCTCGGCATCTCCCGCGGCTCGGACGACAGCGGCCGGGAGGCGTTCCTGGAGACCGCGGTCTACTCCGCCCGCGAGCTGGAGCAGGACACCGGCGGAGCCCCGGGCTTCGCGAACACCGT
>NZ_QOAY01000173.1:0-18129 GCF_003314775.1 Microbacterium sp. H6
CGACCGCGTCGACTCCGCGCGTGCGGTGGTTGAGGTTCAGCTCCTCGCCGCCGTGGCGCACGGCGACGATCTCGACGTCCTGTCGCGCGAGCAGCGCGGCGACCTCGCGGCTGAGAGTGGGATGGCCCAGCACCACGACCCGCTCGATGCGTCCGCCGAGGTCTTCGCGAGCCAGCAGGCGACGGTAGCCGTGCACGACCTGACGTCCGAACCGCGCACCGCTCACGATCTCGGCGATCAGCGGCCACCCACCGGCATGCGCGATCTCTTCGGCATCGGGGCCGGCATCGGCCCCGGCGATCACGACGGTGCGCCGGCTGCGGTCGAGCTCGAACGGCTCCTCCTTCAGCACCGAGGGAACTTCGCCCTGGACGAGTTCGATGGAGGGAAGGTCCCCCGAGAGGGGCTCTCTCGTGGGAAGGTTCAGGTGCACGGGCCCGGCGACGCCACGGAGGCCGCTCTCGACCTCGCGTGCCCCCATCGACGCGGCGACCGCCCGTTCGGCGAGTCCGGCCCAGTCGCCCTCGCCCGGCACCGGAGCATCGAGCGCGTCACGCACCCACGGACGGAAGAGGCCTTCCTGGAGCGTCGCCTGGTTGGCGCCGACGCCGCGCAGCTCCGGGGGGCGGTCGGCGGTGAGCAGGAGCATCGGGACCCCGGAGTGGAACGCCTCCATGACCGCGGGAAGCAGGTTGCCGACGGCCGTCCCCGAGGTGCACACCACCGCTGCGGGCATGCGTGTCTCCCTGGCGATGCCGAGGGCGGTGAACCCCGCGACCCGCTCGTCGATTCGGACGTGCACGCGGAGGTGTCCGTCATCGGCGGCACGCACAGCGGCGAGCGCGAGTGCCTGCGACCGCGAGCCCGGCGACAGCACGATGTCGCGCACACCGTGGCCGACGAGCTCGGCGATCAGGGTCGCCGCGGCGTCCATCGCCGGCGACGAGGTCACGGGCGCTGGTCCGTGGCAGGAGGCTCGTCGGTCTCGTCGTCGAGGCGTGCCAGCTCTTCCTCGAGGCGGCGGATACGCGCATCCTGCTCGGACTTGCTGATGCTGCGGAGGAAGGCGGGGTCATCATCCGGTGCGACGACAGGACGGACACCGGGATCGTTCGCCCGACGGCGGCCGATCACGAACCAGAGGATGCCGCCGATCACGGGAAGGAGCACGACGATCGCGATCCAGAGCGGTTTGGACACACCCCGGTGCCGCGTCGCCGGCTGCACTGCACAGTCGACGATGCTGAACACCCAGAACACGGCGGCGAGGAAGCCGCCGACGATCAGTAGTCTCGCCACCCCTCCAGTCTAGGCGTGTCGCGACCGCTCCGGCCCCGGGGAGGACAGAGGCGGCGTTGCTAGACTGCGCGGGAAATGTTGCCCCCATCGCTTGATCCGTCGCCGCGAGCGGGGGCCGAACGGCTGCTGATCGCCCGTGTGATCATCGCCGTCGGCCTCGCGCTCCTGCTCGTCGTCGGCGCCTGGTCGACGTCTCGGGGTTCCGCCGACGTGCACGCGACACTGTGTCTCGCCTCCGGTGTCTCGGACTCGGCCGCGGCTGCCCCGACCTCAGCCGATGTCGAGAGCGCAGCGACGGTCGATGTGCTGTCCTCCGGCGTGGGCATCTGCCTGCTCGCGGTGCTGGGGTCCGTCGCCTTGATCCTGCTGTTCCGCCGGCTCACGGGCCATTCGACACGGACGCTCGACGTCCACTCTCCGCACGCGGCGACTCCGAGCCGGGCGGGCTCCGGCATCCTCGTCTCCGCCCTCACCCTCACGCAGCTCTCCATCTCCCGCACCTGATCCACGACGAGCGTCCGCGCCGCCCGCCGGCGGCACCTTCCCTCGTCGTACCCGTGTGTCTGGAGACCCCATGAAGAACTCTGTCAAAGCGACCCTGGTCGCCATCGCCGTCGCCATCGTCCTGCTGATCGCCGGGATCGTGTTCGCGATCAGCCAGCAGCAACCCGCCGCACCCTCGGCAGAAGGAGAACCGCAGCAGACCGTCCGCACCGACTCGCATGTGCTCGACGACGGGGGCGACGGCGCCGTGACCGTCGTCGAGTTCCTCGACTTCGAATGTGAGGCGTGCGGTGCGTTCTACCCCGTGGTGGAAGATCTCCGCGAGAAGTACGACGGAGAGATCACCTACGTCGTGCGCTACTTCCCGCTTCCCGGTCACATCAACTCCACGCAGGCCGCGTTGGCCGCCGAGGCGGCCGCTCGTCAGGACCGCTTCGAGGACATGTACCACCGCCTGTTCGAGACCCAGGCGCAGTGGGGCGAGCAGCCAGAGGAGACCCCTGAGGTGTTCCGAGGCTTCGCCGAGGAGCTTGGCCTCGACATGGCCGCCTACGACGCCGCGATCGCCGATCCGGCCACCGCGGAGCGGGTGCAGTCCGACAAGACGGACGGTGAGAAGCTCGGGGTCAACAGCACGCCGACCTTCTTCGTCGCCGGGGAGAAAGTCGTGCTGCAGGAGTGGGACGACCTCGAGCAGGCCATCGAGAAGGCCGTGAACGGCTGAGACGACGGGCGGGAACGCGCGGTTTCCGTGTCGAAGCCGCGTGTTCCCGCCACACCGATATTCTGGCCGCACACCCAGGAGAGGCCAGAATGACCATCGACATCTCAACCGCTTTGCAGACGACCCACAACGCCCGCGAACTCACGGGACTCCCGACCTCCGACGGCGGGACGCTCGCCTCCGGCCTCCTCTTCCGGTCGGACGCGCTGGCTGCATTGACGGATGAGGGGATGCAGGCCCTGACCGATCTGCGTATCGGCACGGTCATCGACCTGCGCACGGACGGCGAGCGCTCCCGTGCCGCCGACCGACTGCCCGACGACGGCAGCGTGACACTGATCGAACTTCCCATGCAGGGCGGGGCGATGGACGAGATGGTCAAGAAGTTCCTCCCTTCGGCCGGGAGCGCTGGTCTCTCCGTGACCCAGGTCACCGAGGTGCTGAAGCAGGTGCCGACGCTGGAGGAGCTCTACACCTCGATCCTGGAGTCCAGTGCCCCGCAGTTCGCCACCATCGCCAGGACGGTGCTCGCCGCCGCGCGCACCGAGCGGCCGGGAGTGCTGTTCCACTGCACTGCGGGTAAGGACCGCACCGGCCTCGCTGCCGCGATCCTGCTGCTCGTCGCGGAGGTTCCCCGTGAGGAGATCGTCGCCGACTACACCCTCACGGAGAAGAACCTCGCGCGCGGATTCGCCGAGGCCCTCACCGCGCTGATCACCTCTCTCGGAGTCCCCCTCACCCCGGCGCTGAAGACCCTCGCCACCGAGTCGCCGGCGTCGGCGATCGAGACGGCGATGGAGTGGATCACCGCGAATCACGGAGACGTGTCGGGCTACCTGCGCAGCGGTGGGATGACGGCCGAGGAGATCGCCGACCTCCGACGGGTTCTCCGCGGCGAGTAGGAGCGGCCTCCGCGGCGGAGCCACCTCCCTCGCTACGCTGAGCGCATGACCGAGGAGCACTCCCCCTCTCCGCATCCCGTGATCGCCGTCGTCCGGCGCATCCCCGCGACGCTGACGATGGTGCTGCTGATCCTCGTCGTCGGGGTAGTCTCGCGCGGACTCTGGACACCGTTCGAGGACACCGCACTCTTCCAGAGCGTCGCCTACGGTCTTCCCAACCTGGCCGACGGCAAATGGTGGACTCCCCTCACCGGCACGTTCTTCGTCAACGAGCCGTGGGTGTATCTGTTCACCATCGCGGGCTTCTGGGGCATGGCCTACCTGGAGTTCCGTCGCGGGTCGCGCATCGCGCTCGCCTACTACTGGATCGGGCAGCTGTTCGCGATCTTCGCCACCGCGCTGCTGCTGTTCCTGCTGTCGCAGTTCCCCTGGGCCTGGGCGACGGAGCAGGCCCAGGCACTCGACGTGGGGGCATCCGGCGGCACCATGGCCTGCATCGCCGCCGCGGTCGGGCTGTTCCGTCCGCCGTGGCGAGTGCGCGGCTGGCTCATCCTGCTCGGCTTCGTCTTCATCGCGATGCTGTTCTGGGGCAAGGTCGCCGACCTCGAACACCTCCTCGCGGTGCTGCTGATCCTCGTGGTCGACCGGTCGCTGCGGGTGCGGCACACCACGGTCCGCGAGCAGCGGCTGATCGCCGTGGTCGCGATGCTCGTCCTCGGCGCCGTGGAGATCATCACGACGTTCGTGGCGACCGACGGCCCCTTCGGCCAGACCGATCCCGCGTCCGGCGGTTTCATCGACCTCGCGATCGATCTCGTCGTGATCCTCGTGTTGGTGAACGGCCTCCGGCGCGGGCGCCGCTGGACCTGGGTGCTCGCGCTGTTGCTGGGGATCTTCAACGTCCTCACTGCCACTCTCGTGCTGATCCTGATCACCGTGTACAGCCAGGCTCAGGTCGATTTCCGTTGGGATGGAGACACCGAGCTCGCTCTGGCGAACGGGTTCCTCTGGCTGATCATGCTCGTGTACCTGATCTGGGTACGCCGCGCTTTCCGCGCCAAGCGGCGAGCCAAGCTCGGCATGCAACCCGCCCCCACCGTCGAGGACATGAAGCAGCAGCTGCGCACGCACGGAGGCGGCACGCTCTCGTGGATGACGACCTGGGACGGCAACAGCTACGCCAGGGTCATCGGCGGCATCGTGGCGTACCAGCGGCGCAACGGCGTCGCCCTCGCCCTCGCCGACCCGATCGGACCGGCACAGACGCGCGCCGAGGCCGTGACCGACTTCATCCACGCCGCCGAGCTGGCCGGTCTCGTGCCGTGCTTCTTCAGCGCCGACGAAGCCACGCGCGCCGCCGTGCCCTCGACGTGGCGGAGCATCGTGGTGGCGGACGACACGATCGTCGACCTCCCCGGCCTGGAGTTCACCGGCAAGCGCTGGAACTCCGTCCGCACCTCGCTCAACAAGGCGGGCCGCGAGGAGATGACGTTCCGGATGACGCACCTGAAGGCCGAACCGTGGGGTGTGCAGCAGCAGCTGCGCGCGATCTCGGAGGCCTGGGTGGGAGACAAGGATCTGCCGGAGATGCGTTTCACGCTCGGCACGCTCGACGAGGCGGAAGACCCGGAGGTGCGACTCGCGCTGGCCCTCGCTCCGAACGGCGACGTCGACGGGTTCCTGTCGTGGCTGCCGGTCTACGGCGAAGGCGGCGTCGTGCGCGGCTGGACCCTCGACCTCATGCGACGTCGCGAGGGCGGCTTCGGGCCGGTGATGGAGTACCTCATCGGATCCTCCGCCCGCCAGTTCGCCGACGAGGGCGCACAGATCATGTCGCTCTCAGGGGCACCGCTCGCCCACGACTATCCACCGGATGCCGGGATGATCGCAGCGCTCAGCGACCGGCTCGCCGAGGCCCTGGAACCGGTGTACGGCTTCGGGTCGCTGCACCGTTTCAAGCAGAAGTTCCACCCGCGGTACGAGACCATGTACCTGCTGTTCCGTGACGAGAGCGACCTCACCCGCATCGGCGGAGCGCTCACCCGGGCCTTCCTCCCGGACGCGACCCTGCGGCAGTTCGCCGGCGCAGGGCTCGAGCTCGTGCGCGGCGGCAAGGACTGACGCCGGCGGGATCCGCACCGGGGAATCCGCATGAGTACGATCGGTGTCGTGCTCGATGAAGACCGCCTCCGCTCCATGGCCGACGACCTGGGAAAGGTGCCAGGGGTGCGAGCCGTCGCGTTGGGCGGCAGCCGCGCGCGAGGGACGCACCGCCCCGACTCCGACATCGATCTGGGGCTGTATGTGGAGGCGGACGTCGACCTGACCGCCCTCGCGGAGGCAGCGAGCGGATGGACCGGCGAAGACGTCGAGATCGCCGGCCGCGGCGGATGGGGACCCTGGGTCGACAGCGGGGCCTGGCTGATCGTCGACGGCGCACCGGTCGACCTCATCCTCCGCGACGTGACCCGCGTCGAGGATCAGTGCGCCCGCGCCGCCCGTGGCGAGTTCGCCTTCCACTCCCAGCCGGGACATCCGCTCGGCTTCCTCGACGTCGCCTATGCGGGTGAGGTGGCGACCGGCGTGCCGCTCTGCGACCCGGACGGGATCCTCGTCGCGCTGGCTCAAAGCGTGACTCCGTACCCCGACGCCCTCCGCGCGGCGTTCATCGAGAATCTCTGGCAGGTCGACTTCCTGCTGAACGCAGCCACGAAGGGCGCGAAGACGGGCGATGCCGCCTACGTGGTGCTGTGCGGAACCACGACGGCCATGCTGATCGCCCATGCCTGGCACGCGGCCGCCGGCCAGTGGGTGACGAACGAGAAGGGACTGGTGCCGAACGCGGCACGGCTCCCGATCGACACGGCGGGGTTCAGCGCGGCAGCCGCCGCGGTGCTCGGAAGCATCGGAACCGCGCCGGAAGAGTTGCTGGCGTCGATCGCACAGCTGAGGGGGCTGCCGCGCCCGGCAACCCCCTCGGACTGAACCTCAGCCAGCCGTCTCCACGAGTGCCGCGGGAGCGTCGCCCGTCGTCTCGCCGGCCGGGCGCTTCGCGGTGTTCGCGATGTGCGCGCGGCTGACGACGGTCACCGCCACGATCATGAGCGCGACCCCGAGCCAGTACGGGGCCGCGTGGCTGACCAGTGCGTAGAGCGCACCGGCGATGAGCGGGGCTGCCGTGCCCATCGCCGCATTCAACGACTGGGTGGCTCCGCCGAGCCAGCCCTGCTCGTCGTCGCCGACGGCGTTGGACATCGCCCCGTCCATCGCGGCCTGGGACGCCCCCTGGCCGGCGGCCAGCATCAGGGCGCCGACGATGAACACCCACGGCTGCGCGAAGACGGAAGCCACGACGGCGAGGGCCGCGAGACCGATCATCTGCGCGACGATGCCGCTCACGATCACTCCGCGCTCGCCGATGCGCGGAAGCAGGATGCCCAGCAGCACGCCCTGGATGAGGATGTCGATGATGCCGACGGCCGCGGTCAGGAGTCCGATCTGGGTCGGTCCCCACTGGATGGAGTCCAGGGCGAGCACGCTGAAGTTGTTCACGAAGAAGCCGAACGGCAGCGCGAGCAGGCCGAAGCCGATCATCAGCCCGCGCAGCTCCTTGCGTCCGAAGGCCTCCTTGAAGACGGCGAAGGGCTGCACGTCGCGCAGCTTGATCGCGGCGATCCTGTTGCCCGGCTTCAGGCTCTCCGGGAGGAGGAAGATGCTGAGGATCGCGATCGTGAGGGCGACGGCGGCGGTCAGGAACACCGGGAGCTGGATGCTGATCGCGGCGAGCAGTCCTCCGATGGCTGGACCGATCATGGTGCCGATCCCCGAGAGCGCACCGAGGAGGCCGAAGCGCTTGGCGCGCTGCTCCGGCGGGGTGATGTCGGCCAGGTAGGCGAAGAGGGCGGGTAGATCGCCCGCGGTGAGGCCCTGGATGACGCGAGCGAGCACGAGCACCCAGAGGGCGCCGCCGAATCCGAACAGCGCCATCGAGAAGGCCGCACCGAATGCCGCGACGATGATCACGGGTCGACGTCCGAAGCGGTCTGAGAGACGTCCGAGGAAGGGCGCGACCAGGAAGGCGCAGAGGCCGTTGATCGCTTCGAGCACGCCGACCCAGATGGCCAGGTCGCTCTCGTGCGAGACGTACTGGAGCACGACGAAGGGCAGGACCGGGAGGACGACCGTCATTCCGATGACGGTGAGCATCGTGAGCACGATGAGCATGATCCACGCGCGGTTCTGGTCCCGTCGCGTGAGAGAGGTGGGTGAAGTCATACCGAAAGTGTAGTCATACCAGTTTTGGTGTCAAGCCAGTTTTATAGTGGGTTCACGATAGACTGTCGGGCATGACGAACCCCGCACCTCTCGGTCGCCGCGAACGGAAGAAGGCCGCGACCCGCAAGGCGATCTCCGACGTCGCGACGGCCATGTTCCTGGAACGCGGCTTCGATGAGGTGAGCATCCGCGAGGTCGCCGATGCCGCAGATGTCTCCCCCACGACCGTGTTCGCGCACTTCCCTCAGAAGGAGGCGCTGGTGTTCGACGAAGACGACGAGCAGCGCGACCGCCTGGTGGCCGCCGTCCGCGAGCGCCCGTCGGGGAGCACGATCAACCGCGCCATCCACGACTTCTACGCCTCAGAGCTCCGCGCGAACGTCGACGAGCACGGAGACGAGATCACTCGCACCTTCATGCGCTTCCTGAACGAGACACCGGCGCTGCGCGACTACGCGGCGAAGATGTGGCTCCGACACGAAGACGCCCTCTCCGACGCGATCGCCGACGAACTGGGACTCGATACACCCACCCCGGAGATCCGGGTCTACTCGCGGTTCATCCTGCAGATGCAGCTGCTCGTCAACGAGAACGACGACCCCTTCGGGACGCTCGAAGCAGGGTTCGTGATCCTCGAGAACGGCTGGGCGCCGGTCGAAGCCGGCCTCAGCGGATCCGCCAGCTAGAGAGCCCTCATCGAACGGTCGTCACCGTGCAACCGGAGGGCGTGAACTCGATTCCCAGAGGCACATCCTGCTGGTGGACGGGCTCCCCCAACACCCACTCGGTGCGGAGTCCGGCGAGGCTCCCGCTGCTCTCACCCTCGGTGTCGAGCACCACGAGCAGAACGCCGGTGGGCCTCTTCGCGCTGAGCATCGAGGAATCCGCCGCCGCCCGCTCGATGATGCGCGTCAACGCCGCGTCATCCAGGGCAGCGAACTCGGGCATCGACGCGGCGACCCCTGCGGCCTCGACAGTCCATCCCGAAGGGCCCAACGATGATGCGTCCACGAGCGCCCCGTCAACTATCCTCTGCACGTCGACCGCCACGTACAACTGGGGTCCTGCGGATCGCCGCCAAGATGACACGCCGCCGGCGACGACACGACCACGGGGAAGGGCGAGACCTGGAACACCCAGCGGAACATCAACGTACCGAGGATCAGCACCCCGACGACGCCCAGGATCGCCAGCCCCATCACCCAGCCACGGAGGAGACCCACGGCGCGACGGTACTGGGACTCCGGAACCCACCCGACCTGGTCGACCATGGCGTCGAGCATAGGGACTTCAGGTGCGCCCGAGGATCACGATCGGGCATCGCCCTCGTTCACTGTCGGTTCAGTCCTCGCGCGGGCGCCGACGCAGGCTCTTGACGTCCGTGCGCCGCTGCTTCGCCTTCAGCCGGCGCTCCTTCGATCCCCGACTCGGCTTCGTCGCTCGACGCGGCGGAGCGGGCGGACGCAGCGCCTCCTCCACGACAGCGACGAGTCGATCGCGCGCCGCATCCCTGTTCCGCAGCTGTGCGCGGTGTTCTGAGGCGGCGATCGTCAGCACGCCGTCGACCAGGCGACCGCTCAACCGTTCGAGCAGTCGCTCGCGTTGATGCGGTGAGAGCACCGGCGAACGCGCCGCATCCCACACCAGCTCCACACGGGAATCGGCCGTGTTCACGCCCTGACCGCCCGGACCGGACGACCGCGAGAAGCGCCACGACAGCTCGGCCTCGGGGATGGTGAGACCCGACGAGACCCGCAGACCGGGGCGATGAGCGGAGGGCATACCTCCATCATCAGGCCTCGCGTCGCACTCGCACCGCACCGCACCGCACCCCGTTAGCATGGCGAGGACGGCAGGCCGGATTTCGAGCCCGCGGCGCAGCCCGTCACGCGGAGCACGAATGAACTCATACCGGCAGGACGACTGGGCGGCGAGCCCCTCGTATCCGTCGACCGTGAACGAGCCGTACCTGATGGGCACTGGTGTGGTCACCGCCGAAGACACGGGAACCCGTCCGCTCTCTCCCCCGCACAGCCACGCCGACCCGATGCTGGCCTGGTGCTATCGCGGCACGGTGTGGGTGCACCTGCAGGATGCGCGGTGGCGACTCGCTCCCGGTCAGGGCGTATGGATCCCGGCCCACACCCCGCACACCGCTCATCACGAGGCGGACTCGACGGGCTGCTACACCTACATCCCCGACTCCGCGCTGATCACCCCGATCGACGGCATCACCCGGGTGCTCGTGCCGCGCGCCGTGCAGGAGATGCTGCTGCACCTCGGCATCAACGACATGCCCACCGACCTGCGCGTGCGCATCCAGTCCGTCCTGATCGAGATGCTCCAACAGCCGCTTCCGGAGGCCGCCAGCGAGTGGGGCGAGGTGCCGATGCCCGCCGACGAACGCGTGGCAGCTCTCGTGCAGACCGTGCTCGCCGACCCCGGCGACCCCCGCAGTGCGATCGAGCTGTTCCTCGCCCACGGCCTCCACGAGCGCACGGTGCTGCGCATCTTCCAGAACGACGTCGGCATGAGCTTCGGGCGCTGGCGCACCGGAGTGCGGATGACTCTCGGAGCCCGACTGGTCGTGGACGGCACCCCCATCGGCGCCGCCGCGCACCGCTGCGGCTACGCCACGACGAGCGCCTTCTCCGCCGCATTCAAGGACCGCTTCGGCCTGACCCCGCGACAGCACGTGGCACGGGTGCATTCCGACGCCGCCCACCAGCTGTACTGGCGCTGACGGCACGGCATTCCCGGTCGCCCGACGGTCGATCCGACCAACGTTTGTCGGTTCCGCGATACAAGTCGTCGCTCCCGCAACACTGAGCGCCGCATCCGCGTTCTAGCATCGTTCTGTTAGGGCATGCTTACCTAACTTCTCGCCGCGTCGATGCGGCAACACCCTCCCCCCTTCCCGAAGGAGAACCATGTCGCACGCTTCTGCGCGCCCGAAGATCCGCCGAGGCTCCGCCCTCGTCGCCGCGGCCGTCGCCGCCGCCCTCACGCTGGCCGGGTGCTCGACCGCGCCCGGTGAAGCTGCCGATTCGGCGCCCACCGCAACCGACGGCGTGGTGATCGAGCACGGCCACGGGAAGACCGTGATCCCCGAGAAGCCGCAGCGCATCGTCACCCTCGGCTGGATGACGGCCGACATCGTCGCCGCCCTCGGCACCAACCCCGTGGGCATGGAAGAGGTGTGGGGCGCGGGCGAGAGCGGCTACCAGCCCTGGTTCGAGGACTACGTCACCGAAGAGTACGGCGAGACGCCCGAGATCATCCCCTTCCTCGAAGACGGCCCCAACTACGAGGCCATCAAGGAGCTCAAGCCCGACCTGATCCTGAGCCTGTACTCGGGCATCTCCGACATCGAGTACGAGCGCCTGACCGAGATCGCCCCGACCGTCCCCTACATCGAAGGTCCGTGGAACCCCGGCACGTGGGAGGACATGACCCGCACGGTCGGCAAGGCCCTGTCGGAAGAGGACAAGGCCGACGAGCTGATCGCCGAGACCGAGGAGCAGATCACCACTCTCGCCGGCGAGCACCCCGAGTTCCAGGACAAGACATTCGTCTGGGGTCTGACCCTGAACGAGGGCGGCACCGACCTCGGCGTCTACCTCGAGTACGACCCGCGCGTGCGCATCACCGAGGCCCTCGGATTCACGTCCACCTCGGCGATGGACAGCTTCCTCAAGACCGCCGAGGGCGACAACTGGTACACCGGCGTCAGCCTCGAGAAGCTCTACGACGTCCAGGCCGACCTGTTCGCCGCGTGGGGCAGCAGCGCCGACGAGGGGAAGTACACCGTCGAGAACAAGGTCGTCTCCCGCTGGAACCCGATCGCGAACGGTTCGTACGTGATCTACGCCGACGCCGCCGAGGCCTCCGCCATCAGCGCTCCCACCGTGCTCTCGCTGAAGTACATCCTGCCGAAGTACGTCGACGACCTCGCCGGCGCGCTGCAGGGCGAGCCGACCATCACCGGCAAGTGACGCACGGGATGTCCCTGACGACGGACGACGTCACGGACGTCTCGAACACGGGTGCGGGGAGTCGCGACGCCGGCTCCCCGCACCGCAACGGGACGCTCGTTCTGGGACTCGTCATCGCCGCGGGTGTGCTGGTGATCGCCGCCATCGCCTCGCTCGCGGTCGGCGCCCGCGCGATCGACCCCGTCACCGTCCTGCAGTCGCTCTTCACCTACGACGACGAGAACCCGCTGCACCTGATGGTCATGGAGCTGCGCGTGCCCCGCACCCTGCTCGGCATCGTCGTGGGCGCGGCTCTCGCCGTGTGCGGCGGACTGATCCAGGCATTCACCCGCAACCCTCTCGCCGACCCCGGCATCCTCGGGGTCAACGCCGGTGCGTCGTTCGCCGTCACGTTCGCCGTCGGCGTGCTCGGGTTCACCACCCCCGGCGCCTACGTGCCCTTCGCCCTCGGCGGCGCCTTCGTGCTCACCCTACTCGTGTACATCCTCGGTTCCTTCGGCGCCTCGGGCGCGACCCCGATGAAGCTCACCCTCGCCGGGGTGGCCCTGGGCGCCGCCTTCACCGGGTTCACCACCGCCATCGTGCTGCGCGACACCAGCACGCTTCAGGTCATGCGGTTCTGGGGTGTCGGCTCGATCGGTGGACGCACGATCGACCAGCTCACCTGGGCCGTGCCGCTGATCGTCGCCGGGCTGCTGATCGGGCTGTTGTGCGCGCGCTCCCTGAACGCCCTGGCACTCGGGGACGACCTGGCGCAGGCACTCGGCGCGCGCGTGCGGGTGACCCGCATCCTCGTCATCATCGCCGTGACCCTGCTGGCGGGAACCAGCGTCGCCGCCGCCGGACCCATCGCTTTCGTCGGACTCATGATCCCCCACATCGTGCGCTGGTTCACCGGACCCGATCAACGCTGGGTACTCGCGTACTCCATGATCATCGGCCCCGCCTTCCTGCTCCTCGCCGACATCCTGGGCCGCATCGTGCTCCCGAACGGGGAGATGCGCGTCGGGATCGTCACCGCCCTCCTCGGAGCCCCGATCCTGATCGTGCTCGTGCGCCGCAAGCGGGTGAGCGGGCTGTGAGCATCGATCAGAAGCCGGTCACCGCGTCGGGGACGCCAGCGCGGTCGACCGACGTCGCGCCCGTCGACCACGGTCGGCGCCTGTTCCGGATCGAGACCGCGCGCGTCGCGACCCTCATCCCGGTGCGCTCCGTGGTCGTGTGCCTCATCCTCCTCGTCGTGATCGTCGGAGCCGGCCTCTTCTCCATGACGCTCGGCGCCTACGAGGTCGACTTCGCGGCCGTCATCCGGGCGATCTTCGATCCCTCCTCCGACCCCGACATCCGCCAGGTGGTCGTCGAATGGCGCCTGCCCCGGGTGCTGTTCGCCGTGCTGTGCGGCGCTGCCCTGGCCCTCGCCGGTGGCATCTTCCAGTCCCTCACGCGCAACCCGCTCGGCTCCCCGGACATCATCGGCTTCGGCATCGGGGCCCAGTTCGGTGTGACGCTCGTGATGGTCGTGCTCGAACTGAACACATACATGTTCAAGGCGGCCGGCGCACTCATCGGCGGCCTGTTCACCGCACTTCTCGTCTACGTGCTGGCGAACAAGAACACGATGTCGTCGTTCCGGCTCATCATCGTCGGCATCGGCGTCTCGGCAGGACTCGGCTCCCTCACCTCGTGGATCCTGATCTCGGTCAGTGTCGAGAAGGCGATGATGGCGGCGACCTGGGGGGCAGGTTCGATCGCCTCGCTCGGGTTCGACCAGCTGATCCCGGCGACTCTCGTGTTCGCGATCGTCATGCTCCTGTCCCTCCCGCTCGCCCGCACGCTCCCCGTGCTCGAGATGGGCGACGACGCAGCGACCGCCCTCGGCATCAGTCCCGGACGCACCCGCCTCGCGGCGATGGTGTTCGGCGTTGCCCTGGTCGCGCTCGTCACCGCCGCCGCCGGACCCATCTCGTTCATCGCGCTCGCCGCCCCGCAGATCTCGCAGCGCCTCACCCGCTCGAACACCCCGATGGGCACCGTGCCCGTGATGATGACCGGGGCCGCGCTCGTCGTGGTGTCGGACGCCGTCGCCCAGCTCGTCGCCGTGCCCGTCGGCGTCGTGACGGTCTCGGTCGGCGGCATCTACCTCGCCTGGCTGCTGGCCGCCCAGTACGCGCGCCGCACCTGAAAGGAACACCCATGACCGCTTCGCTGCTGGCTCGCGACATCACGCTGGGCTACGGAGACACCCCCATCATCTCCGAGCTGACCCTCGAGGTACCGGACGACTCGTTCACGATCATCATCGGACCGAACGCGTGCGGCAAGTCCACCCTGCTGCGCGGATTCGCCCGGCTGCTGCGCCCGAGCACCGGGGCCGTCCTGCTCGACGGCGACGAGCTGCGCTCGCTCAAGCCGAAGGAAGCCGCTCGCAAGCTGGGCCTTCTCCCCCAGTCGCCCATCGCGCCAGACGGCATCACGGTCGCCGATCTCGTCGGTCGCGGACGCTTCCCGCATCAGAGCGCCATGCGCACGTGGAGCAGCGCCGACGAGCGTGCGGTGTCTGAGGCCATGGCCGCCACCGGGGTCACGGATCTCTCACGGCGCCTGGTGGAAGAGCTCTCCGGCGGGCAGCGGCAGCGCGTCTGGGTGGCGATGGCCCTCGCCCAGCAGACCAAGCACCTGCTGCTCGACGAGCCGACGACCTTCCTCGACATCGCGCACCAGATCGACCTGATGGAGCTGTTCGCCGACCTGCACCGCGAGGGCACGACGCTCGTCGCCGTGCTGCACGACCTCAACCACGCCGCTCGCTACGCCACGCACCTCGTGGCGATGCGCGACGGGGCCATCGTGGCGCAGGGAGACCCGCGCGAGATCATCACCGCCGAGCTCGTGCACGCCGTGTACGACCTGCCCTGCAAGGTGATCACCGACCCCGTCTCAGGCACCCCGCTCGTGCTGCCGCTCGGACGGCGGACACCGTGACGTCCCCCAAGACATCCCCCACGACATCCACTCCGCGGAAGCTGTTCGGGATCGCGCTGAGATCGGGGGGTCGCGGGATCGCCCTCACCGGAGCGACGGCGCTGCTCATCGTGCACGCGCTCGCCGAGGCGACGATCCCCGTCATCATCGGAGCGACGATAGACCGCGCCGTACTTCCCGCAGACCCCGCCGCGCTCGCCCTCTGGCTCGGCGTGCTCGTCGGAACGTTCCTCGTGCTGACCGTGAGCTATCAGTCGGCCTCCCGGCTCATGGTCTCGGTCTACGGGTACGGCGAGCAGGCGCTCCGTCACCTCGCGCTGTCGCGGATGCTGCGACCCCGGCTCTCCCGTCGCACGGTGACCCCCGGCGAGGCGCTCACCTTCGTCACATCCGACACCTATCGCGTCGCCGGCGTCGCCTGGTCAGTGGCGCAGCAATGCTCCACGATCGCCGCGATCATCGGAGCCGGACTCGCGATGCTGGTGATCTCGCCCGTCGCGACACTCGTCGTGTTCGGCTCGACCATCGCGATGATGTTCGTGATGCAGGTCGTCTCCCGTCCGCTCGAGCGTCGCGGGTTCGCTGAGCAGCACGCGGCGACCGAGGCCGGCGCCGTGGCCGCCGACTTCATGAGCGGATTCCGCGTGCTCGTGGGTATCGGTGCCCGGGATGAGGCCGTGCGGCGTTACGTCGCCGCGAGCGACACCTCCCGACGCGCGGCGACGGCAGCCGGCCGATCCCTCGCCTCCTACGAAGCGGTGAGCGGCACATTGGCCGCGATCGCGACGACCGCGTTGGCGGGCATGTCGGCATGGTTCGCCGCCGAGGGCCGCATCAGCATCGGTGAACTGGTGACCGTGCTCGGCCTCGCCCAGTTCATCAGCGGATACCTCGCGTATGCGGGGTCGTTCCCCTCGAACTGGATCCACAAACTCGCCTCCGCCAAGCGCCTCGCCGAGATGATCGACGCCGAGGATCTGCTGGATCCGCCGCCCGCATCGCCCGCATCGGCAGGTCCGGCGGGACAGGTGGTGCTGGCTTTCCACACGGACTCGGGTTCGCCGCGCGTCGAGGTGCGCGAGCGGGAGCTCCTCGGTGTCCGCCCTGCCGACAGCGACACGGCCAGGGCCCTCTCCCGGATGCTCGGCCTGCGGACCCGTGTCGACCGAGGCCGCGTCCACCTCGCGGTCGACGGAGAACTCCGAGATCTGGCCGACCTCGACCCGGTGGAATACCGGCATCGGGTCGTCGCCCCTCCGCATGGGCAGACGATCGTGAGCGGCTCTCTCCGCGAGGCCGTGCGTGGGCACGGGCGGGACGAGCCCACGCACCCGCCCTTCATCGAGATGGCAGCCCTCCACGACACCGTGGTGCAGGTCGGCGGCTGGGAAGCGCAGGTCGGGGAAGCCGGGAGACGTCTCTCGGGCGGACAACGGCAGCGCATCGGCATCGCCCGCGCCCTGCACGCACAGGCCGACGTGCTCGTGCTCGACGAACCGACCTCCGCCGTCGACGCCCTCACCGAGGCGCACATCGCCCGCGCCCTGGCAGAACACACCGGGACCGTGATCGTGATCACCACCTCGCCGATTCTGCTCGGCGCCTGCGACCGAGTCGTCGACGTTCCCTCCGGCGGATCGGAGGTGCAGTATGGGTGACCCGGTCTCGACCTCCCCTCTGCTGCCGATCGCCTCCGGCGCTCGGGTACGGGCCGTCATCGGTGCGCTTCTGCGCCGGCATCCCGGCCGCACGGCAGCCGTCGCCGCGCTCTTCCTCGCGGCCTCCGCCCTCGGAATCGTGATGCCCGCCTGCCTGGGCCGCATCGTCGATGCCGTCTCGTCAGACGCAGGCTTCGCGAGCATCGCCGGCTGGGTCGTCGGAGCGGGACTGGGCGCCATCGGTGCGGCCGTGGTGATGCTGTGGGCCGTGCGGGTGCTCACCGGCCTGGTGCAGGACATGCTCGCGGCACTGCGCGAGGACGTGTTCGCCTCGGCGATGAGTCTTCCGGTGAGCACGGTCGACGACGGCGAGAGCGCCGACCTGCTCTCCCGCGTGACCGGCGATGTCGATGCGGTGGCCGAGGCCGGAGGGAACGTGGCCCCGACCCTGCTGTCCGCCGCATTCGCGATCGCCATGTCGGTGGTCGCACTGACCGCGCTCGATCCCCGGCTCGCCCTCGCCGGACTCGCCTCCGCACCGTTCTACGTGCTCGGCACCCGGGCGTTCCTCCGCAGGTCGCGCGTCGTGTTCCGCGAAGTGCGGGTGCGCGAAGCCGCGCGCAGTCAGGCCGTACTCGATGCGGTCGAGGGTATCGAGACACTCACCGCGTTCAACGAGCAGGAGCCGGCGCTGGAGCGGGTGCGAGAGCGCGCAGAGGCCTCGATCCGGAAGCAGATCGAGGGCGTGCGAGTGACCAACCGGCTGTTCCGCTGGATCAACGGTGGCGAGCTCGTCGGCCTCGCCGCGATCCTCGGCACCGGGTTCCTGCTGCAGTCGGCCGGCGCGGTCACGGTGGGCGCCGTCACCACCGCAGCGCTGCTTTTCCACCGTCTGTTCGGTCCCGTGGGGCAGTTGATCTTCGGACTCGACGACATCCAACGCGCGACCATCGGCCTGGCGCGACTCGTCGGCGTGATCGACCTCGCGCCGTCGACTATCGCCTCGGATCGGCGAGCGGACGCGGCAGCACGGGCATCGGAGGAATCAGCGTCATCAGCGGGGATCGAGGTGCGCGACGTGACGTTCCGCTATCCGACCACCGGCCGGGGGATCCACGACGTGAACCTGCGGGTCGAGCCGGGCACCACGGCGGCGCTGGTGGGCACTTCGGGGTCGGGCAAGAGCACACTCGCGCGCGTGGTCGCCGGCCACCACCCACCGACCTCTGGCAGCGTGCACCTCGCCTCCCGCACGTCGGCCCCGTACTACCTGTCGCAGGAGCTGCATCACTTCCGGGGCACGATCGCCGACAATCTGAGGCTCATCGCTCCGGAGGCGAGCGACGACGAGATGATCGCGGCGCTGCAGGCTGTCGGAGCGCAGTGGGCCGTCGATGCCATGGTCCGCGAGAACGTGGAGCCTTCCGAGGAGGCTGTCGTGCCCTTGGACGAGGGACGCATCCAGCAGCTCGCCGTCGCACGGGCCTTCCTCGCCGACCCGGACATCGTGATCCTCGACGAGGCCACCGCCGACGTCGGGCTCCACCATCGAGAAGCCGTGGAAGAGGCGATCGCCGTGCTGCGCGAAGGACGCACCGCTCTGCTCATCGCGCACCGGCTGCAGCAGGCCGTCACCGCCGAGCAGATCGTCGTGTTCGCCGATGGCAGGGCTACGCAGCGCGGCACGCATGAGGAGCTCCTCGCCACCGACGGGCTCTATCGCGACTCCTGGCTGGCGCAGACTCGCGCCTCAGTCGCGACACCGAACCCGACCGATCCCTCCCCCCCCC
>NZ_QOAY01000173.1:18221-22284 GCF_003314775.1 Microbacterium sp. H6
GCATCCACCGCGGCATCGTCAGCAGCACCACCACCCTCACTCCGACCCTGGTCCGCGTCACGCTCGGCGGCGAGGGCGTCGCCGAGTTCCTCAGCACCGGCATCGGCGACGAGTACGTGCGGGTCTTCTTCCCACACGGCGACGACCCGATGGATGTCTCGCTGCCGGTGCCCGCGGGCGACTGGTGGGAGACACCGGAGGGAGCGCCAGAGGCACCGATGCGCACCTACACGATCAGCGGAGTGCGCCCGGACGCCGGTGAGCTCGACATCGACTTCGTGATCCACGAGGCGGGTGTCGCCGGTCCCTGGGCCGCCCGCGCGCAGCCGGGTCACGTGCTCGGGCTGAACTCCCCCACCGGCCTGTACTCGCCGCCGGAGGGCATCACATGGCAGGTGCTCGTCGCCGACCTCACCGGGCTTCCGGCGGTCGCGCGCATCATCGCCGAAGCACCTCGGGGCGTGCGCACGCGGGTCGTGCTCGAAGTGCCGAGCGAGTCGGACCGCATAGGTCTGGAGGCGGGGGCGGATGTCGAGGTCACCTGGGTGGTCGGCGGCAACGGTCACGGCCCCAGCGCACTCGGCCCGCTCGTGCGCGGCATCGTCGACGACCGGCTCCCCCTCGATGAGGGCTACGTGTGGGTGGCCGGCGAGACCGTGGCGCTGCGAGACGTGCGCAAGTATCTGCGCAAAGAGCTCGGCCTGCCCGCGACCCGGTTCAAGGTCGTCGGCTACTGGACGCCGGTCGCTGCGTGGGAGGAGAAGTTCGCCGCGCTGCCCGAGTCGGTGCAGAAGGAGTTGGACGCGATCTGGGCCGATGCCGAGGACGACGAGCCCGAGGACGTGCAGGTGCGTTTCGAGGAGCGCCTGGACCAGCTCGGGTTGTGACGACGGCATCTCAGCGGACGCGAGGCTGCGCCGAACCTTCTGGAGTGGACGCGACGGCGGGAGTCGAACCCGCAACGCCATCAGGTATGAGCTGAGGCCCGGGACCGCCCGGATCGCCGCGATGGGAATGACGTTACCCGGCCGTTATCTGACCCGCCAGGACCGTTGCCTGGGATAACCCTATGAGTCTGTGGATGACGTCGCTGCGTCACTCGGCGTCATCCGGCTCGGGGGCGTCGAGGGCACGCAGCAGGCGCCCGACGGCCTCGCGCAGCTCACTCCGATGCGGATCAGACAACGCTACGGCGTACTCGACGCCCTCGGGGATCCAGAGCAGTCCGTACATGGCCTCGCGCCAGTCCGAGCCGCCGACGGGCCAGCGTGTGCGGTCCTCGCCCACAGGCGTCGCGCCCTGCCACCACGGCCCGAAGTGCTCCTGCATCTCGGCGAGCGGCAGCTCCATCACCGCAGCCGCCTCGACCTTCTGCGGCGACCACGACGAGGCGATCAGCACACGCTCTTCGATCTCCTCCTCGGTGATCTCCCGGCGCGTGAACAGCACCCGCGTGTGCTCGACCGCGGCGATGCGGTCGACGCGGAAGGTGCGCCAGTCGTCGCGGTCGAGGTCCCAGCACAGCAGGAACCACTTGCGACCGGCCGGGGCCAGGGCGTGCGGCTCGACCCGGCGCACGCTCTCCTGCCCCTCGCCGTCGACGTACCTCAAACGCAATCGCTCGGTGTCGCGGGTGGCGAGGGCGATCTCCCCGAGCACCTCCGGCGAGACCACCGGTCCCTCTCCGATGCGCGGCGCCTGCACCGACGCGGCGAGCGCGTTCACCCGCTGCCGCAGCGCCGAGGGCAGCACCTGCTCGAGCTTCGCCAGCGCTGTGAGTGTGACCTCCGGTCCGCCGACGAGCTGCTGGGTCGCGGCCACGCGCAGCCCGATCGCCATCGTCACGGCCTCGTCGTCGTTGAGCAGCAACGGTGGCACGGCATTTCCGGCCTCCAGTCGATAGCCACCGGCCACACCGGGGGTCGACTCCACTCGATAGCCGAGCTCGCGCAGCCGGTCGACGTCGCGGCGCACGGTGCGTTCGGTCACTCCGAGCCGGGTGGCGAGCTCGGTTCCCGGCCAGTGCCGGTGCGTCTGCAGCAGGTTCAGCAGGGCGAGGGCACGGGAGGTGGTGTCGGTCATGCGCCTCAGATTGCCAGATGATGCGGACAGGATCTGTCCGCATCGGTTTCTACTCTCTCCCCATGAACGAATCCCTCATCGAGACCGAAGGCCTGACCAAGGTCTTCACCGTCAAGAAGACGCCGGTGCATGCCGTGACCGACGTCTCCTTCACCGCCGCGCGCGGAGAGCTCGTCGCCTTCCTCGGGCCGAACGGCGCGGGCAAGTCGACGACGCTACGGATGCTCACGACCCTGATCCCGCCCACCTCGGGGCGAGCGAAGGTCGTCGGGCACGACATTCGCACCGACGCGGCAGGGGTCCGTGCCCGCATCGGCTACGTCGGACAGCTCACCAGCGGAAGCTTCTCGCAGCGGGTGCGCGACGAGCTGCTGAGCCAGGGCGCGTTCTACGGGTTGTCGCGGCGGGACAGTGTGCGCCGGGCGGACGAACTCATCGAGTCGCTCGATCTCGCGTCCTTCGCGACCCGCAGTGTGCAGCAGTTGAGCGGCGGGCAGAAGCGCCGACTCGACATCGCGCTCGGGCTCATGCACGCGCCGCCACTCATCTTCCTCGATGAGCCTTCGACCGGACTCGACCCGCAGAGTAGAGCGAACCTCTGGGAGCACATCCTCGACCTCCGCACCCAGCACGGCACCACGGTCTTCCTCACCACGCACTACCTGGAAGAAGCCGATCGTTACGCCGAGCGGGTGATGGTCATGGACAAGGGACGCATCATCGCCGACGACGACGCCGCCTCCCTCAAGGCGACCCTCGCCGGCGACGTGCTGACCTTCGGCTTCGCGGATGCTGCCGAAGCGGTGAGCGCCCGCGCCGTGGTCGCCCGTCTCACCTCCGCCGAGGTCGCCGTCGACGATGCCTCGATCTCGGTCGCGGTGCAGGACGGCGACCGGTTGCTGCCGGTGATCGTGCGCGAACTCGACGCCGCCGGGATCGTCGCGCGTAGGGCCACCGGCGTGCCACCCACGCTCGACGACGTGTTCCTCGCCCTCACCGGGCGCACGCTACGCGAAGCAGGCGAAGGAGCGGATGCCGCGGGCGAAGCACCCGAATCCTCCGCCCCCGCCGACACCCGCACAGCTTCAGAGAACAGCACGACAGGAGTCCTCTCATGATCACCAACGACACGCTCGTGCGCCCGAACCTCGCGCGCGACACGCGGAATGTGCTGACGCGCGAGCTCAAGCCCGTGCTCCGCGATCCGTTCACGCTGATCTTCAGCCTGCTGCAACCGCTCATCTTCCTCGGGCTGTTCGCGCCCCTGCTGATCGGCGACTCGGGACAGCCTGCCGGAGAGACGCTGGCCTGGTTCGTGCCGGGGGTACTCGTGATGATCGTGCTGTTCGGCACCGGGTCTACCGGGTCTAACCTGCAGTACGAGATGATGACCGGCTCGCACGAGCGCACCCTCGTCGCCCCGCTCGCCCGTTCTTCCCTGCTGGTCGGACGCGCCCTCAAGGAGATCGCGCCGATCGTCGTGCAGGCCTTGGTGATCGTGCTGATCGCCTGGCCGTTCGGCTTCGCGGCCGACATCCCGGGCCTCCTCGTCGGCCTGGCGCTGCTGGCCGTTTTCGGGGTGGGCCTCGGCTCGCTGTCCTACTCGCTCGCTCTGGCGACGAAAGACCGGGAGTGGCTGTTCTGGGGTGTGCAGCAGTCGCTGATCTTCCCGCTGCTGATCCTCTCCGGCATGCTGCTGCCGTTGGACGCTGCCCCCGACTGGATGCGGGTCGTCGCCTCGGTCAACCCGGTGAACTGGGTGGTGCAGGCCGAGCGGGCACTGTTCGCCGGAGACCTGGGAGACGCGACCGTGCTGTGGGGCTGGGTATCGGCGCTCGCGGTCGCGGTGGTCGGGCTGATCGTCGGAGTGCGCGCGATCCGTCGCAGCAGCTGAGCGGGGCCCGGCGGTGCGTCGCTGCGTGCGAAAACCCAGACGCGGCAGCGCACCGTCGGCGTGTCCGCCCTCGACGCGCCGCCCTCG
>NZ_QOAY01000089.1:0-8622 GCF_003314775.1 Microbacterium sp. H6
TGTACGGCATCGCGCCGGAGGCCGACTCCGTGGACGACGCCGCCAGCGCCTGACACGCTCAGCCCACGCGGTGGCAGACTGGAGGCATGGCCCTTCACATCACCGGAGACACCGCCGCCGACGAGCTGCTGACCGACAACCCGCTGGCTCTGCTGGTGGGGATGCTGCTCGACCAGCAGGTGCCGATGGAGACCGCGTTCGCCGGTCCGCTCAAGATCGAGCAGCGCACCGGAGCGGCTGATGCCGCCACCATTGCCGGCATGGCGCCGGACGAGTTCCTCGAGGCCTTCAAGCAGACCCCCGCCGTACACCGGTTCCCCGGGTCGATGGCGACGCGCGTTCAGACGCTGTGCCAGACCCTGGTCGACGACTGGGGCGGCGACGCGTCCGCGCTGTGGACCCAGGGCGACCCGTCGGGACCCGAGGTGCTCAAGCGGCTCAAGGCACTCCCCGGGTTCGGAGAGCAGAAGGCCAAGATCTTCCTCGCCCTCCTCGGCAAGCAGTACGGCTTCACCGGCGAGGGCTGGCGCGAGGCATCAGCCCCTTACGGCGAGGACGGGTCGTACCGCAGCGTGGCCGACATCGTCTCGCCCGACTCCCTCGCCAAGGTGCGCGAGCACAAGAAGGCCATGAAGGCGGCGGCGAAGGCCACGAAGTGAAGCCGACGGGGGATGACGTAGCCGGGCTCATCGCCCGCTCCTCCCCCGCAGTGCGCCGCAGGGACGCCGAGACGCTGACCGCGCTCATGCAGGAGATCACCGGTCGCGAGCCGCAGACCTGGGGCACCATCATCGGATTCGGCTCCTGCCACTACCGCTACCCCACCGGCACGGAGGGCGACAGCGGGCTGCTCGGCTTCGCCCCGCGCAAGGCCGCGACGACGATCTACCTGTTCGACGGAGTGGACGCGCACACCGAAGCTCTGGCGGAACTCGGCCCCCACACGACCGGTGTCGGCTGCCTGTACATCAAAGACCTGGAGCAGGTCGATCTGGACGTGCTGCGCGGCATCCTGGAGCGCTCGCTGGCCTGGGTCGAGGCCGGCGGCAGCGAGGGCGTGCGCCTCACGGTCACGGGCTGAGTCCGGGCGAAGAGTCGCGCCACGAGCATGCTCGCGAGGTTCGAGGTTCGAGACCCATGCTGCGCGCCGAGACCCATCCGCAACAGCGTTTGCGCGGATGGGTCTCGGCGAGGAGCGTGGGTCTGGCCCGACGTGACAGGAGTCAGTGCTGCGGGGCGAAGAACGCGCGGATGTCGCTGGCCAGCAGGTCGGGGCGCTCCAGGGCGGCGAAGTGCCCGCCCTCGTCGAAGCGGCTCCAGTGCACGATGTTCGAGTTGTCGCGCTCGGCGAAGACCCGGATCGTCTGGAAGTCGTCAGCGAACACCGCGACCCCGGTGCGCGCGGCGTTGATCTGCGGCTCTGCACCCTCGGCAGCGGCATCCGCCCTGGCGTTCTCGAGGTAGCTGCGGCTCATGCCCGATGCCGCGTTCGCGAACCAGTTCACGCTGACTTCGAGCAGGATCTTCTCCAGCGGCACCAGGGAGGTACCGTTGCCGAACGAGTTGAACAGCTCGCTGTAGGCCAGCAGCCCCACCGGGGAATCGCTGATCCCGACCGAGACTGTCTGCGGACGCGACGAGTTCATCGCGTTGTAGCCGCCGACGGACTGGAACCACTGCATGTGCTCCAGGCCGGCGTAGTCCGCAGGCTCGAGCTTCTCGAACTCTGCAGGGTCACCCGAGGGGAACGAGAACAGCTGCAGCACGTGCAGTCCGAGGAAGCCCGCGGGCTCCCGAAGGCCCAGCTCTCGAGCCACCATGGCGCCGTTGTCGGAACCGTGGATGCCGTAGCTCTCGTAACCGAGACCGCGCATGAGGCGGTCGTACGCCTCCGCGACCCGCGCCGTCGTCCACCCCGCGGACGCCAGAGGCTGAGAGAACCCGTAGCCCGGTGCATCCGGGATCACGAGGTCGAACGCCTCTTCGGCTCGACCGCCGTGCGCCACGGGATCGACCAGCCGATCGATCAGGTCGAGGTAGTCGATCGAGGAGCCGGGGTAGGTGTGGGCGAGCAGCAGCGGGATCGCACCTTCGTGAGCCGAACGCACGTGGAGGAAATGGATCGTCTGGCCGTCGATCTCGGTGGTGAAGTGCGGGACGGCGTTGATCCGCTCCTGAGCGGCTGCCCAGTCGAAGTCGCGCCAGGCGGCGACGGCTTCACGCAGGTAGGAGTTGGGGGTGCCCGCATCCCAGTCGTCCGTCGGCGAGGGCTGCGGAAGGCGGGTGCGGGCGAGGCGATCCTGAAGATCGGCGACCTCGGCAGCGGAGACCGAGACGGTGAAGGGACGGAAGGTGAGCGTCGTGTTTTCCATATCTCGAAGGTAGAAGGGCATTAGGTTGGATTCGTTCCTAATGGATGCACGACTTTTCGAGGAGTTCCGATGGCCGATCCGACCGCTCGACTGCTCGCGCTGCTGGCCCTGTTGCAGACCGGCCCCGGGCGTTCCGGCACCGACCTCGCCGTCCGACTCGGTGTCTCCTCGCGCACCGTGCGGCACGACATCGAGAGACTGCGCGAACTCGGGTATCCCGTCGATGCCACGCGCGGATCCGTCGGCGGATATCGTCTCGGGGCGGGCGGCACCCTCCCTCCGCTCCTCCTCGACGATGAGGAGGCCGTGGCGGTCACGGTCGGACTCCGCGCCGCCGCCGGCATCGCGGGGGTCGAAGAGTCGGGGGCGAGAGCGCTCGCCAAGCTGGAGCAGGTGCTGCCGTCGCACCTGCGCCCCACCGTCGACGCGCTCCGCTCCAGCGTCGACCGCGCCCCGGAGAACAACGACACCGACGCGCCCGACCCCGAAGTCGACGCCGCGTCGCTGCAGGCCATCGCGCGCGCCATCCGCGACCAGGAGTGGCTGCGCTTCGACTACGAGGGGGCTCCCCGGCTGGTCGAGCCGTATCGGCTGCTCACCTGGGTGCGGCGCTGGTACCTCGTAGCACGCGACCCCGACGCCGACGAGTGGGGAACGTACCGGGTCGACTGGATGCACCTGCGGATGCCGACGCACCGCCGCTTCGACGCGCGACCGCTCCCGGGTGGCGACTACACGGCCTTCGCGATGCGGACCATCGCGGTGAGCGGGTGGATCGTGCACGCCCGACTGCGCATCGACGCGCCGGCGGAGGCCGTGCTCGACCGCATCCACGCCGCGGTCGGGGTGGTCGAACCCGTCGACGACGAGCACTGCATCCTCGTCACCGGTGCCGACAGCCTCGACACCATCGCCGCCTACATCGGGATGCTGATGATGGATTTCACGGTCGAGAGTCCGCCCGAGCTGCTCCCCCGCCTGCAGCTCCTCTCCGAGCGCTACGCGCGCGCCGTGCGGGGATCATGACGGGGATCGAAACCCACCCTCCCCTTCGAGACCCACTCCTACGTGCTCCGATCACGATGGGTCTCGGCGGTGGGGATGGGTCTCGGCGAAGGGCGAGCGAGAGAGAGAGGTGAGAGCGCTCAGGCGCCGCGCAGACGCTCCGCGAGGTAGGCGTGCAGCTCGTCGATCGAGACGCGCTCCTGCGCCATGGTGTCGCGGTCGCGCACGGTGACCGCACGGTCGTCGAGAGAGTCGAAGTCGACCGTGACGCAGAACGGGGTGCCGATCTCGTCCTGGCGACGGTAGCGGCGGCCGATGGCACCCGCGTCGTCGAAGTCGACGGCCCACGAGCTGCGGAGGGTGTCGGCGACCTCGCGGGCGAGCGGCGACAGCTTCTCGTTGCGCGACAGCGGCAGCACCGCGGCCTTGACCGGTGCGAGACGCGGGTCGAGCTTGAGCACGGTGCGCACGTCGGTACCGCCCTTGGCGTTGGGCACCTGCTCCTCCACGTAGGCGTCGACCAGGAAGGCCATCATCGCGCGGGTGAGGCCGAACGACGGCTCGATCACGTACGGGGTGTAGCGCTCGCCCGTCGCCTGGTCGAAGTACGTCAGGCTCTGGCCGGATGCCTCGCTGTGGCTGGAGAGGTCGTAGTCGGTGCGGTTGGCGACGCCCATGAGCTCGCCCCACTCCTTGCCCGCGAAGCCGAACTTGTACTCGACGTCGATCGTGCCGGCCGAGTAGTGCGCGCGGTCGTCTTCCGGCACGTCGAACTGACGCATGTTCTCCGGATCGATGCCGAGGTCGATGAACCAGTTCCAGCAGGCCTCGACCCAGTGCTCGAACCACTCCTGGGCCTCAGCCGGCGGCGTGAAGAACTCGATCTCCATCTGCTCGAACTCGCGCGTGCGGAAGATGAAGTTGCCGGGAGTGATCTCGTTGCGGAAGGCCTTGCCGACCTGGCCGATGCCGAACGGAGGCTTCTTGCGGCTCGCGGTGAGCACGTTCGAGAAGTTCACGAAGATGCCCTGCGCGGTCTCGGGGCGCAGGTAGTAGAGGCCGGACTCGTCGTCGACCACGCCGAGATACGTCTTCACCAGACCGGAGAAGGCCTTCGGCTCGGTGTACTGCCCCTTGGTGCCGCAGTTCGGGCAGGGGATGTCGGCCAGACCGTTCTCGGCCTTGCGGCCCTTGCGCGCCTCGAAGTCCTCGATGAGGTTGTCGGCACGGAAGCGCTTGTGGCACTGCAGGCACTCGACCAGCGGGTCGGTGAAGGTCGCGACATGGCCCGACGCCTCCCACACGCGCTTGGGGAGGATGATGCTGGAGTCCAGGCCCACCATGTCGCCGCGACCCCGCACGAAGGTCTGCCACCACTGGCGGCGGATGTTCTCCTTGAGCTCCGTGCCCAGGGGGCCGTAGTCCCAGGCCGACCGGGAACCGCCGTAGATCTCACCCGCTTGGAACACGAACCCGCGGTGGCGGGCGAGGGCGATGACCTTGTCGAGGCGGGACTGTTCGGCCATGGTGGCTCCAATGGTCGGATGCGGGAGGAGAACCCGCGAACACGGGCATCCCATTCTATCCGTCGTTCCCGCGCGCTCCCTGGCCTCCGCGGCCGCGCCGGAGTAGCGTCCTGGGGATGAGCACTGCAGCGCGAACACCGCGGACCCGCGACGACGACACCCGCTTCTTCGGGCAGCCGTGGGCACTGGTGCACATCTTCGGCGTCGAGATGTGGGAGCGCTTCAGCTTCTACGGCATGCAGGGCATCCTGCTCATCTACCTGTACTTCGAGGTGACCGAGGGCGGCCTCGGCATCCCCAAGGCGGTCGCCGGCGGCATCGTTGGCGCCTATGGAGGATCGGTCTACCTGTCGACGATCCTGGGAGCCTGGCTCGCGGATCGCCTCTTCGGCGCCGAGCGGGTGCTGTTCGTCAGCGCGATGGTCATCGTCGCGGGACACCTCGCCCTCGCGCTGCTCCCCGGCGCGGTCGGTGTGGGCGTCGGTCTCGTGCTCGTGGCCGTCGGATCCGGTGGACTCAAGGCGAATGCGTCGTCCGTCGTCGGCACTCTCTACAGCGAAGACGATCCTCGACGCGACGCGGGCTTCTCGCTCTTCTATCTCGGGATCAACCTCGGCGCGTTCCTGGGCCCGATCCTCACCGGCATCCTGCAGTCGTCGCTGGGCTTCCACTACGGCTTCGGCCTCGCGGCCATCGGCATGACGCTGGGACTCATCCAGTACTCGTTCGGCCGCAAGTCCCTCCCCGCCTCGGCGCGTGAGGTGCCGAATCCGCTCCCGAAGTCCCGGTACCTCCTGGTCGGAGTCATCGCCGGGGCCGCGGTGGTGGTCATCGCCGTCCTGGTGCTGACCGGGGTGATCCGCCCGGACAACCTGGCCGCCCTCGTGATCGGCGTCACGATCATCGCCGCCGTCGCCTACTTCTCGGTGATCCTCGGCAGCCGTCGGATCGACGCCACCGAACGCTCGCGCGTGTGGGCCTTCCTGCCGCTCTTCATCACCAGCGTCGCGTTCTGGTCGCTGTACCAGCAGCAGTTCACGGTGCTGACGATCTACTCCGACCAGCGCCTGGACCGGAACCTGTTCGGCTGGGAGATGCCCGTGTCGTGGGTGCAGTCGATCAACCCGGTCTTCATCATCATCCTGTCGGGCGTCTTCGCGGCGATCTGGACCCGTCTGGGGAAGCGTCAGCCCTCGACGCCGGTCAAGTTCGCCCTGGCGGCGATCATCATGGGGTCGGCGTTCCTGCTCTTCCTGCCGTTCGCCGGTGGCGGGGAGAACTCCACACCGCTGCTCGCGATCGTCGGGATCCTCTTCGTGTTCACCGTGGCGGAGCTGCTCATCTCCCCTGTCGGTCTGTCGGCGGCCACCAAGCTCGCACCGACCGTCTTCCGCACCCAGATGGTCGCGCTGTTCTTCCTGTCGATCGCGCTCGGCACGGCGATCTCAGGCGAGCTCGTGCGGTTCTACAACCCCGACGACGAGGTGCCGTTCTTCTCGATCCTCGGCGGCATCGCGATCGTCGTCGGCATCGGACTGCTGCTCAGCGTGAAGCCCGTGCTGAAGCTGATGCGCGGGGTGCGCTGAGCATCCCCCGCGCATCCCGCATCACGCCGTGAAGAGGTAGCCGCGTTCGGTGTCGTACCCGGCGATCCGGAGGCCGCTGCCGAGCAGGCCCTCCATCTGCGCACGCAGGCGCAGGCGCCACTCGTGGGCGGCCGCAGGATCGGAGACGCGCAGCGCCTCGATGTCGGCCGGGATCTGGAGGGTCTCCACGACCGCGTCGTCGGCCGGGGGCTTGGCGATGTCGGCGAGTGCCCATTCGACGTCGAGTCGGTCGCTCTCGTCGCCCGCGTCACCGCCGCCGAAGATGCCGTAGCGGTTGACCGAGTATCCGGTGGCACGGGCGCCCAGCACCGTGAAGAAGAAGTGCGCGTTGCGCGCCACCAGCGGATCGAACACCCACGTGATGCGGCCGACGTCGCGGGAGAACGCCCACTGTCGCTGATGCTCCTTGAGCTCGCGGCCCCAGCCACGCCCGCGGTACTCGGGCAGCAGGGCGGTGATGTGGGAGTGCATCGCACGTCGGGCCGGCTCGCCGAAGAAGGCGATGGACGCGCCGACCATGCGCTCGTCTTCGCCCTCGCCGTCGAAGAAGCCGACGACGTAGTTGCCCGACTGCTGCAGGGCGCGCAGGGTTCCGGCATCCACCACGCGCTGCGGACCCCTGATGGAGTCGAGCAGGCCCTGGGCGTCGAGGATGAGTTCAACGGTGTCGAGATCACGGATGGTTCGCACGCACCCAGTCTGCCCCTCCTCGGCCCGTTCGAGGAATCCGGCACGAGGATTCGGCGATAGCCTGAGCCGGTGGGTGCGAGCGATGACAGAGCGAGGAAGCGTCTCTCCCGCACTCCTCCCCGTTGGGCGATCGTCGCGGTCCTCGCCTTCGCGGGGCTCTGCTCGTCGTTCATGTTCACGCTGGTCGTGCCGTTGCAGGCCGAGCTGCCCCAGCTGCTGAACGCCTCCCGCGAGGACACCACCTGGGTCGTGACGATCACGCTGCTCGTCGCCGCGGTCGCCACTCCGATCTCCGGCCGGCTCGGCGACATGTACGGCAAGCGTCGAGTCGTGATCGCCCTGCTCGCGATCCTGATCCTCGGGTCCATGATCGCCGCCGTCTCCGGCTCGATCGTCGGCGTGATCATCGGCCGCGCGCTGCAGGGTGCGGTGACCGGCGTCGTCCCACTCGGCATCGCGATCATGCGCGACGTGCTCCCTCCCGAACGGCTGGGCACCGCGGTCGCCCTCATGAGCGCCACGATGGGCGTCGGCGGCGCGATCGGGATGCCCGTGGCTGCACTCCTCGCCCAGAACGCCGACTGGCACATGCTCTTCTGGCTCGCCGCGGCACTCGGTGTCGTCGGCCTCGCCCTGGTGCTGGCGGTGATCCCCGAAGATGTGCTGCGCTCTCCCGGGCGGCTCGACGTGATCGGAGCCATCGGACTCGCGATCGGCCTCACGGGCATCCTGCTCTTCGTCTCGCGGGGTGCGCAATGGGGATGGACGTCTCCCCTGACGCTCACCTGCATCATCGGCGGACTCGTGGTGCTGCTGGTGTGGGGCTGGTATCAGCTGCGCACGAAGGATCCGCTGCTCGACCTGCGTGTCGCCGCCCGCCCCGCGGTGCTGTTCACGAACATCGCCGCGATCGGGATGGGTTTCGCGCTCTTCGCCTCGAACGTCACGTTCCCACAGCTGCTCGAGATGCCGACGATCGGCGGTGCGGGGTTCGGTCTCGACATGCTCGCCGCCTCCCTCGTGATCATGCCGGCCGGTCTCGTGATGATGGTCATCTCGCCCCTCTCCGGCTGGCTCGAGCGCACCGTCGGACCGCGTCCGCTGTTCACGGTCGGTGCCGGCGCGATCGTGCTCGCCTATGTCTTCGTGCTGCTGTGGTCTTCCGAGGTGTGGCACATCTTCGTGGCCAACATCTTCATCGGAGTGGGCATCGGGTTCACGTTCGCGGCCATGCCGATGATCATCATGCGCTCGGTCCCGGCGAACGAGACCGGAGCCTCCAACGGACTGAACGCCCTGTTCCGATCGGTCGGCACATCCAGCGCCTCGGCGGTGATGGGCGGTGTCCTCGCCGCGATGAGCGTCGACGTCGGCGGAGTCGCCGTCCCGACACGCGCTGCCTTCGAGGTGTGCTTCTGGCTC
>NZ_QOAY01000089.1:8665-14032 GCF_003314775.1 Microbacterium sp. H6
CGCCGCCGGCATCATCGCGGTGGTGCTGTCGCTGTTCATCCCGAAGCAGCGGAGCTCCGAGCAGCGCCCCTCGCTGCCGGGCTGAGACGCGTCGGCGTCAGCCGGCGATCGTGCGGGGGTCGGGGTCGTCGGCGCGCGGCGGGCGGAGGCGGTCCGGGATCGGCCATGCCAGGACGAACTGCGCAGCAGCCGGACGCGTCATGTCGCCGAAGTCGTCGATCTTCACGACGATTCGACCGGGCGAACCGTCTTCGTCGGGGGTCACCTCGAGGATGCGCACCCGGAGCGGACGGTCGGCCTCGCCGTCCGACAGCGCCTCGCCCTCGAGCATCCAGGGGTCGGCGAGCCAGGCGATGCCGTGCTCCTCGAGTGCCGCTTCGGCGTCGAGCCATTCGGTGGGAACCGACGCGGGGCGTCCGAGCACGTCGACCGCCACCCAGCCCTCACCCTCGGGATGGATCCACCCGAGCAGCTCGCCGTCGTCGCGACGATGCGGGGTCCAGTCAGATCGAGGCATCCCCCGATGCTAGCGGTGCGGGTGAGCTCGCCCGCGTCGACGTCAGTGCGTGTACTCCATGAGTTCGACGCCGAGCACGCGGAAGGCGTCGTGCGCGCGCAGACGGTGGGTGATCGAGAGGTCGTCGAAGCACACGATGAGCGAGTACGCGACACCGGCTCGGGGCCCGGCCAGCACGCCGGCTTCAGCCCTCACTCCGCGATCCCTGCCGGTCTTGTTCACGAACAGCAGGCCGTGCGCATCGTGATCATGTGCGAAAGGGTCGAGGCCGGTGGAGGCCGCGACCAGACTCAGATCCTGGTTGAGGCTGAGCCACTCGGACACCTGTGCGCTGACGGCGACATCGACCACCTGCGAGTTCACGAGGGCGGAGAACAGCCCGGCGAGCTCGCGCGCCGACCCCACGGCCACCTGCGGGGCGTCGTCGGGGCCGCGGCGGTCGCGGAAGCGATCGAGCAGAGCCGTGCGGCGCAGTCCGAGGGACTCGATGCGCTCACGCACGCGATCATGCCCCACCCGCTGCAGCAGGGCGTTCACCGCGATCGGATCGCCCGCGGTCGCCGCCATCACCGCGAGGTCTTCCAGGGGCAGCGCCGGCGCGTGCAGATGCCGCCACAGCCCCGAGGTCTCCACGGCGTCGACACTCTCGCGCTCGACGATCTCGAACGGATCGAGAGCACCGCTCTGGAAGCCCGCAGCGACCTCGATCAAAAGCGGCACCACGCCGAGACCGGCGATCGGCATCGTCACGTGGTCGTCGCCGGCCAGCACATGCACATGGTTGTCGAGGTCGACCACGTGCACCGAGACCTGCGCTCCGGAATCGACCAGCCCCTCCAGCGCACGGAGCGTGGCCGTGAACGAGCGTCGTCCCGCCGCCGCGCGGCGCGGAAGCCGGCGGCTGGTGCGCTGCGAACGGCGCCCAGCACCCGAGGCCTCCTGGGCACCGTCGAGAGACTCGGGGGCCGAGGAGTTGCGGAAGCCTTCACCAGGCTCGAGAGCGCCCACGCTGATCCTTAGGGGGGTGGATGTGCGGGATACCGCGGGAAGGCGATCCCCGGCGGCAGGGCTATCGTAACCCCACCGCCGGGGGATGATTCACAGAGTGCGACGATCTGTCACCAGATGGTCACACGCGACGGCGCAGGCAACCACAGCGCGTCGGACTCGGTCACGCCGAACGCCTCGTAGAAGGCGTCGATGTTGCGCACGATCTGGTTGCAGCGGAACTCGTTGGGCGAGTGCGGGTCGATCGTGAGCAGGCGCAGCGTCTCGGCGTCACGGCTCTTCTGCTGCCACACCTGCGCCCATGACAGCAGCAGGCGCTGCACCCCCGTGTACCCGTCGATGACCGGGGCCTCCTGGCCGTCCAGCGACAGCTCGTATGCTTTCAACGCGATGCCGAGACCGCCGAGGTCGCCGATGTTCTCGCCGATGGTGAGCGCGCCGTTCACGTGGTGCTCGGCGTCGAGGCCCTCCGGGACGAGCGCGTCGTACTGCGCGATGAGCGCCTTGGTGCGCTCCTCGAACGCCGAGCGGTCGGCATCGGTCCACCAGTCCTGCAGGCGTCCATCGCCGTCGTAGCGGCTGCCCTGGTCGTCGAAGCCATGCCCGATCTCGTGACCGATGACCGCGCCGATGCCGCCGTAGTTCGCCGCGGCGTCACGCCCTGCGTCGAAGAACGGGTACTGCAGGATGGCCGCGGGGAAGACGATCTCGTTCATCGACGGGTTGTAGTACGCGTTGACCATCTGCGGCGGCATGTGCCACTCGTCGCGATCGATGGGCTTGCCCACCTTGTCGACGTTGCGGTCGTGCTCGAAGATCGACGCCCGGCGCACGTTGCCGAACAGGTCTCCCCTGTCGATCTCGAGGCTGGAGTAGTCGCGCCACACCTCGGGATGCCCGATCTTCGGGGTGAACGAGTCGAGCTTGGCGAGCGCGCGCTCGCGGGTCTCGGCCGTCATCCACTCGAGGTCGGTGATGCTCCGCCGATACGCCTCGATCAGGTTCGCGACCAGCTCGTCCATGGCGGCCTTCGCCGTCGGCGGGTAGTGCCGCTCGACGTAGACCTTGCCGATGGCCTCGCCGAGCGCCCCCTCGGTGAGCGAGACCCCACGCTTCCAGCGCTCCCGGATCGTCGGCACTCCGGTGAGCTCGGTGCCGTAGAACGAGAAGTTCTCCTGCACGAGGTCGTCGGTCAGGTACGGGGCGGCGGCGTGCACGGCCTTCGCCCGCAGCCAGGCCTTCCAGTCGTCCAGCCGCTCGGGGGTCAGCAGCGAACCGAGCCCCTCGAAGAAGCTGGGCTGCGCGACGACGACCTCGTCGAAAGCGGTGGGGTTCGACGGCGAGACCGCCTCGCGCCACGGAGCCAGGTCGACGCCCGCGAGTGCCTGCAGCTCGTCCCAGGTCTTGAGGTTGTACGTCGCCACGGCGTCACGGCTGCGCACGTTGTCCCAGTGGTGGCCCGCCAACTCGGTCTCGAGAGCGATCGCGCGGTCGGCGTTCGCCGCGGCATCGCCCACGCCGGCCAGGGTCAGCAGACGCTCGAGGTGCGCGCGGTACGCGGTCCTCGTGTCGGCGAAGGTGTCGAGCCGGAAGTAGCTCTCGTCGGGAAGCGACAGACCCGCCTGCACGAGCACGGGGAGGTAGCGCTCGGGGTTGCCGGGGTCGCCGTCGACGTAGAGACCGATGATCGAGGCGCGGCCGTCGCGGTCGTAGGCGCCCACCGTGCGCAGGAACGTCGGAACGTCGGCGATCGCATCGATCTCGGCGAGCGTCTCGGCGAGCGGGGCGACACCGGCGGCATCGATGCGCTCGGTGTCCATGAAGCTCGCGAACAGGTCGCCGATCTTGCGGGCGAGCGTGCCTTCCGCGGCGTCCTGCGACTCCTCGATGATGGCGCGCACATCCTTCTCCGCCTGCTCGGCGAGAAGGTGGAACGAGCCCCAGCGCGCCTTGTCGCCCGGGATCTCGGTACGGGCGAGCCAGGCGCCGTTCACGTGGCGATACAGGTCGTCCTGGGGGCGGATGTCGGAGCTGAACTCATCAAGGGCGAGGCCCACGGGAAGAACGTCAGTCATGCGCTCCAGCCTATGACCCGCCTCCCCCGAACGGCAGGAGCACGTTCATGCGGAATCCCTCGTCGGTGCGCTCGGCGAACACCTCGCCGCCGTGGGCACGGGCGAGGCCGCGGGCGATCGACAGTCCGAGCCCCGCTCCGGAAGCGACACCGCCCTGATCGCCGGCCGAGGTGCGGGCGGCGTCCTCGCGCCAGCCCACGTCGAACATGCGGTCGAGGTCTTCCACCGCCACTCCGGCTCCGTGATCGAGGATGCCGAGCACGAGTCTGTTCCGGTCCGCCTCGGTGGCGGAGATGACGACCTCCGTGCCGCGTGGCGCGTGCCGGATCGCGTTCGTCAGCAGATTGACGATGATGCGCCCGAGCTGATGCGGATCGGCCCAGAGCACGTGCCCACCCACCCCGCGCTCGACGATGCGCACGTCGTGTGCGGCAGCCGCGACCGCGACGTCGGCGACCGCGTCGGAGACCACATCGAGCAGCTCGACCTGCTGCGTCTGCAGCTGCACGGCGCCGGATGTCAGCTTCGACAGCTCGAACAGCTCGTCGACCATGCGGCTCATCGTCTCCACCTGCGCCCGCACCTGCCCGGCGAAGCGCTCCGGTGCGTCGGCAGCCCCGTCCTCGATCGACTCGGCGAGCGCGCGCACCGCCGTCAGGGGAGTGCGGAGGTCGTGAGAGATCCAGGCGAAGAAGCGCCGCCGGGCCGAATCGAGACGCTCCAGCTCGGCGTTGGCGGCATCCACCTTCGCCGAGACCTCGGCCAGCTGCATCGACAGGCCGTCCAGTTCGCGGGATCCGCCGGCTCCCGCGACGATCACTCCGCCGCGGCCCATCTCCTCGAGCGATGCCGAGAAACGGTCGAACGACGCCCTCATCGCTCTCGCCGCGACCCAGGCGGTCGCCAGCCCCAGGACGAGGGACACCCCGATCACGGCGAGCAGCACCGTGAGGTCGTGTGTGGAGATGTACATCTCCACCGCGATCGCGACGACCGAAGCCGCCATCGTGACGACCCCTGCGCTGGCGACCAGCATGAGCTGCGCACGGACCGACCGGCGCCGGAGCTTTCGCAACAGGGCGAGGGTGAGCGCCGCGACGACCACGGCCGCCAGCAGGCACGTCAGCACGATCAGCAGCACATCGGGTGCGGCGAGCACGATCATGATCGGTCCCCGTCGGTCGAGAACCGGTAGCCGACGCCCCACTCCGTGCGCAGGTGGACGGGGTCGCGCGGATCCTGTTCGATCTTCTCCCGGAGCCGGCGCACATGCACCGTGACGGTCGATGCCTCGCCGAAGCTCCACCCCCACGCCTCGCGCAGGATCTCCTCCCGCCCGAGTGCTCGCCCCTCGTTGCGCGCGAGGAAGAGCAGCAGATCGTACTCCCGGCCGGTGAGGGCGATCTCCTCGCCACGCACCCAGACACGGCGACGCAGCGGATCGATCGCGAACACTCCGGCGCGCACCTCGCCCGCCGCGGCCTGGACGGCCTGCGCGCGGCGGACCAGGGCGCCGACGCGCATCGACAGCTCCCGCAGCGAGAAGGGCTTGGCAAGGTAGTCGTCGACGCCGAACTCGAACCCTTCGATGCGGTCGTCCACCTGCCCGAGAGCGGTCAGCATCATGATCGGCACATCGGAGAACGAGCGCAGGTCGCGGCAGAGCTCGTCCCCGCTGATCCCCGGCAGCATGCGGTCGACGATCACCACGTCCGGCGTCCTCTCGCGCAGGGCTGTGCGCGCCGAGACACCGTCTCCGAAACTCGA